>NZ_JBFBCE010000070.1:0-51580 GCF_040689595.1 Streptosporangium sp. NPDC051023
AACTACAACACCCCCCCCCCCCCGGCCGCGCCCGGGCGCGCGGAAGGGACCGTCTCGTGGAGGGGGCTGTGTCGTGGAAGGGGCGTGTCGTGGAGGGGACGGTGTCCTGGCCGGACGGCACCGGCGCGGACACGGCCCGGCGCTCCCACGCGACACGTGGCGATTGCCGTTGCGATCCGGGGCGGCGCACACGTAATCTTCCGGCAACGCGTTGACGGAGACGAGTAGTCACCGACCAGGGCAGGCAGGAGAGAGCCGCCGGAAGCTGCGAAGGCGGACCCGCCCCCGGTGCCGAAGACCCTCCCGAGCGCGGGGAGGAACGGCGTCCGCGCCCAATGCCCCGCCGGTCGGCCCCCGTAACCGGGCCATTGAGGCCGCCGTCGTCACGGCGGCGGCGAAAGTGCGGTGGCACCGCGAGTTCCCTTCTCGCCCGCACTCCCAAGGGATCACCACTCACTGACCAGAGGTTTGTGATGATCTCCACACCCGCAACCGTTCAACCCGCCTGCCGGACCTTGGCCGCGGAGCTCCCGCGGCACATCGGCCGGCAGGTGACCGTCCAGGGATGGCTCCACCGCAGGCGCACCCTGAAATCCGTGGTCTTCCTCATCCTGCGGGACCGTTCCGGCCTGGTCCAGGCCGTGGTCACCGAGCCCGAGGCCATGGCCGCGGCCGAAGGCCACCCGGAAGAGACCGTCCTGCGGATCACCGGGACCGCGACCGCCAACCCCCAGGCCCCCGGCGGAGTCGAGGTGACCTCCCCGGAGGTTGCCGCCCTGTCAGGACCGGCGGAGGCCCCGCCGTTCGACCTCTACCGCCCCGCCGTCCCGGCCACGCTGCCGACCATCCTCGACCATGCCCCGGCCGCCCTGCGGCATCCGCTGCTGCGAGCCCCCCACGTCATCTCCGCGGCCTCGGTCGCGGGTTTTCGGGCGACACTGGACGCGCTCGGCTTCACCGAGATCCACACACCCAAGGTGGTGGCCTCGGCGACCGAGTCCGGCGCCAACGTCTTCGCGATCGACTGGTTCGGCACCCGCGCCTACCTGGCCCAGTCCCCGCAGTTCTTCAAGCAGGCCATGGTCGGTGTCTTCGAGCGCGTCTACGAGACCGGCCCCGTCTTCCGGGCCGAGCCCCACGACACCGCACGGCACCTGGCCCAGTACACCTCGCTGGACGCCGAGCTCGGTTTCGTCACCGACCACCGGGAGGTGATGGCCGTGCTGCGCGAGGTTCTCGCCGGAATGACGGCCGCCGTCGGGAACCGGGCCGGTGAGGCGTGCGCGCTGCTGGGCGTCGAACTGCCCGACGTCCCGGAACGGATCCCGGAGATCCACTTCGCCCAGGCCCAGGAACTCCTCGCCGCCCACACCGGTGAGGACCCCCGGGGCGAGCCGGACCTCGCCCCGGCCCACGAACGCTGGCTGTCGGAGTGGGCGCTGCGCGAGCACGGCAGCGAGTTCCTGTTCGTCACCGGTTACCCGATGGCCAAACGCCCCTTCTACACCCACCCCGAGCCCGGCAGGCCGCAGTACTCCAACAGCTTCGACCTGCTCTTCCGCGGCCTGGAACTGGTGACCGGCGGCCAGCGCCTGCACCGCCACGAGGACTACCTCGCGGCCCTGGCGGCCCGCGGGGAGTCGCCGGAGCCGTACGCCGGCTACCTCGCCGCCTTCCGGCACGGCATGCCGCCGCACGGCGGCTTCGCCCTCGGTCTGGAACGGTGGACCGCCCGGCTGACCGGGGCGGACAACATCCGCCGCGCCACCCTGTTCCCGCGTGACCTGCACCGCCTGACCCCGTGACGCGCCCGCGGCGCGGCCCCTTTCGAACACCACCGGAACGGGCCGCGCCGCCCGGCTGCTCACAGGCTTCCCCGTCGCCATTCGCGGCTCAGCAGGTAGCCGAGGTAGACGCCCCCGACGGCCAGCGTGTAGATGCCGACGGGCAGGTTTCCCGGGATGGGCGACTGCTGCGCGGCGAGGTCGGCGAGCACCAGCAGCAGCGCGCCGACCAGTGCGGCCAGTGTCAGGTGCGGGCCCGGCAGGCCCGTGAGCCGCCTGGCGATCTGCGGGGCGGTCAGCGCGATGAACGCGATGGGCCCGGCGACGGCGACGGCGCCCGCGGACAGGACGATCGACAGGACGATGGCGACCGCCCTCGTGCGCTCTGGGGCGGCACCGAGCCCGGCGGCGAGATCGTCCCCCAGCTCGGCGGCGACGAGGCGCCGTGAGATGAACACGACGAACGGTGCCGCGACCAGGAGGATCACCCAGATCGTGGCGGCGTGGTCCCAGGCCCGTGCTGCCAGGCTGCCGTTGACGTAGGCGGCGAGCACGGCGGCCTTGTCCCGTTCCACCGCGTAGACGACGTACTGGGTGAACGCCGTCGCCATCGCGTGGACGCCGATGCCCGCGACGATCAGGCGTCCGGGGGCGCGGAACCCGCTCCCGGTCGACAGGTGGACCAGCGCCATGGCGACCGCGCCGCCGGCGAGGGCGCCCGCGGAGGCCGGTAGCGCGCCGGGCAGGAGCAGCACGACGAGCGCGGCTCCCGCCCCGGCGCCTGCGCCGAGCCCGATCACGTCCGGGCTGCCGAGGGGGTTGCGGGTGACCGTCTGGAACAGCGCCCCGGACAGGCCGAGCGCGGCGCCGGTGCCGACGGCCACGGCCAGGCGCGGGCCGCGCAGGCGCTCGAGCACGAACGCCTGCTTGCCCTCGGCTCCCCCGGTGAGGGCGCCGGCGAGGTCGGCGAGGGGGATACCGAGCCGCCCGAGCGACAGCGTGGCGACGGCAGCGGCGGCGATGAGCGACACGATGACGATCGCGGCGATGACGGAGACACGCGAGACGGGGATCGCCACCGCGCGCCCGATCGTGACGAGGCCGCGCGGGGACACAGAAGGGGATCCAGAAGGGGACACGGAAGGGGACACCGAAGGGGACACCGAAGGGGGCGCGGGAGAGGGCGCGGAAGGGGGGCGCGTCATGCGAGGCCTCTCATCCTGCGTACGGCCAGCAGCAGCGCCGGCGCTCCGATGAACGCGGTCACCACGCCGACCATCAGTTCCTGCGGACGCAGGACGACGCGGCCCGCGACGTCCGCCAGGAGCAGCAGGCTGGGGCCCGTGATGGCCGAGAACGCGATCCGCGCGCGGAAGTCGGCGCCGGCGAGTGCCCTGACGATGTGCGGAACGGCCAGGCCGACGAAGGCGATGGGGCCGACGGCCGCGGTCGCCGCCGTACTCAGCAGTGTCGCCGACAACAGGCCACAGGAACGGGTCAGGGCGAGGTTCGCGCCGAGCGCCGTCGCGGCCTCGTCGCCCAGGGCGAGCGTGTTGAGCGCGGGCCCCAGGAGTACGGCGAGCAGCAGGCCTGCCGCGGCCAGGGGGAGGACCGAGAACAGGACCTCGAAGTCCCGTCCGCCCAGGGCGCCGACCACCCAGTAGCGGTAGCCGTCGAAGACCCGGGGCATGCTCAGGGCGACCCCCTGGACGTAGGCCGTCAGCACCGCCGAGACGACCGCGCCCGCCAGGACGAGCCGTAGCAGGCCTGCGCCGGAGCCCGTCGAACCGATGACGTGGACGAGGAGCCCGGCCAGGAGCGCTCCCGGCAGCGCCCACCACACGGTGGCCCACTGGCCGGACGCGCCGAGGAAGGCCGTCGCGGTGACGATGGCCGCGGACGCGCCCGAGGTGATGCCGAGGAGACCGGGGTCGGCGAGGGGGTTGCGGGTGACGCCCTGCATGAGCGTTCCCGCGACCGCGAGGCACAGACCGGCGAGCAGGCCGAGCGCGGTCCGCGGGTACCGGCTTTCGACGACCGCCGCGGTCTCGGGGTCCGAGGCGCCGGTGAGGACGCCGAGGACGTCCGCGAGCGAGGTGGGGCGGCTGCCGAGCGCGATGCTCGCGACCACGGCGAGCGCGAGCACGGCCAGTCCGATGATCAGGAGGCACGCCTGCCGGGCGGCGCCGGTGCGGGATCGGCCGGTGCCGCCCGGCAGGGGGCGGGTTGTGGTGCTCATCGAGGCGGGACGGTCGCCGTGCGATCTCAGCGGTCGACGGTCGCGACCGCCTTGTCGATCAGCGGCAGGTAGCGGTCGATGACCCACGGCACCGTGAGCGGGTTGATGATCGACGACGCGGTGACGAACGGGGTGTCGTCGCTGGAGACGACGCCGCCGCGCTTGACCGCGGGGATCGCCGCGTACAGCTTCTGCGCCTCGATCTCCTTGCGGGTCTTCTCGTCGGTGTAGAAGGTGAAGACCAGGTCGCTGCCGGCGAGCTTCTGCGCGTTCTCCAAGCCGATGAGGGCGGAGTCGGTGCCCTCGGTCTCCTTGAAGGTGTTCACCACGGGGTCGACGGTGAGCCCGAGGGAGGAGACCATCTCGACCCGCTGCTCCTCAGGCTTGAACACGCCGAGGGTTCCGGGGCCGCTGGTGTAGATGTAGGAGAAGGTGACGCCCTTGTACTGGGGCCTGGTCGCGGCCGCGTCGGCGAGCTGCTTCCTGATGTTCGAGATCAGCGTCTGAGCCTCCGCGGGCTTGCCGAGAGCCTTGGAGATGATCTCGATCTGCTGGTCCCAGTTCGTGCTCCAGGGCAGGTCGGGATAGCCGACGGTGGGTGCGATGTCCGAGAGGAGGGCGTACTGCTCCTTCGTGATGCCGGACCAGGGGGCGAGGATCACGTCCGGGTCGAGTTCGACGATCGTGTCGAAGTCGATGTCGTCGCCGCCGGCGAACTGCTTCGGCAGCGTGCCGCCCGCCTTGGTCACCGCCTCGTGGATCCACGGCAGGTAGCCGGTCTTGTCGCTGCCCCATGAGTAGCTCTCGATCCCCACCGGCGTGAAGCCGAGCGCGATGGCGGTCTCGGTCGACCCCTGCCCGAGGGTGACGACGCGCCTGGGCTGTTCGGTGATCGTCGCCTGGCCGAGCGAGCTGTCGATCGTGACGGGGAAGGCGGAGGTGCCGGTCTTCACCGGTGCGGCGGCGGGCTTCTCCTCCGGGGTTGAGCAACCGCCGAGGGAGAGGGCGGCCGTGGCGACGATCGCCGAGAGGGTGAGCGCATGGCGGCGCACGCGGGTGAGACTGAACGGCATGGGTGTTCCCTGTGTTTCGTGGAATGCGCTGTCGCGTCCCGGCGCCCCGAGGAACCGGCCCTGGATCGGGCGGCGGGGGAGACGGCGGAGCGCAACGCGAACGTTGAAAGTGGAGCACAACGCGAACGTTGAAAGTTAGGTAAGGCTAGCCTATGTATTTTTTCGCCTTCGGGTCGCCCCCGTGTTACGCGTGGGGCCCTGGGGCCGGGCGGGGTGCCGTGGACCAGGCCGGGCGTCCTCGCGCCGCCGTACTGGGAACACCGGCCGGGTCCGGATCAGTTAGAAGATCGGAGCTACTTCGGGCGTGTGGGACGGACCTCGGGAGCGTGGGCGGATGGCGGGAAACAGGTCGGTTGGGCGTCTGCTGGCGGGCGGGCTGGCGCTGGCCGCGGCGGGCTGGGTACTGCGGGACGTCCCGGCCGCTCTCGGCGGCAGGGCCGAGGGCGAGCGGCTGGCGCGGATGCGCCGCTCGCCGCAGTTTCGCGACGGCGCCTTCTACAACCCGGTGCCCGGCGCGGAGATGTCGCCGGGCGCTCTGCCCAGGCTCCTCGGGAAGCTGATCTTCGACCGTGACGGGCGGCGCCCGTCGGGACCGGTCCCCCTGGTGACCTCACCCGCCGTCCCCCCGTCCGCGAACGGTCTCAGCGTCGTCTGGTACGGCCACGCCACGACGCTGGTCGAGATCGAGGGACGGCGGGTGCTGTTCGACCCGGTGTGGAGCGACAGGTGTTCCCCGGTGCCGCTGGCCGGGCCGAGGCGGCTGCACCCGCTGCCGGTGCCACTGACCGCCCTGCCCGCAGTGGACGCCGTGGTGATCTCGCACGACCACTACGACCACCTCGACATGGCGACGGTCCGTGCGCTCACCGTTCTGCAGAGCGCCCCCTTCCTGGTCCCGCTTGGCATCGGCGCGCACCTGGAGCGCTGGGGCGTGCCCCCCTCGCGGATCGTCGAGCTGGACTGGGAGGAGGAGACGCGGGTCGCGGGCCTACGGTTCGTCGCGACCGCGGCCAGGCACTTCTCCGGGCGCACCCTGACGCGCAACACGACGCTGTGGGGCTCCTGGGTCGTCGCGGGGAAGGACCGGCGGGTCTTCTACGCGGGAGACTCCGGATACTTCGACGGCTACGCCGCGATCGGCGCCGCGCACGGTCCCTTCGACCTGACGCTCATGCCCATCGGTGCCTACAGCCCGAGCTGGCCGGACATTCACATGAACCCGGAGGAGGCGGTGAACGCCCACCTCGACCTGGGCGGCGAACTGCTCCTGCCCGTCCACTGGGCGACCTTCAACCTCGCCTTCCACCCGTGGGCCGAACCCGTCGACCGGCTGTGGCGCGAGGCCAAGGCCAGAGACGTCCGGCTCGCGATCCCCCGCCCCGGTGACCGCGTCGACGTCGGCGACCCGTCCGCGCCGGACAGCTGGTGGGAGCTGTTCGGCGCCTGAGGCCCCCGCGGGCGCCCGGCGAGCCGTCATCCGGCGTCTCGGGCGGCCACGCGGGCAGGGCGACGGTCAAAGGGCGGCCTTTCTCGTGCTCACCAGATACTCCTCGACACGCTGCCGGTCCGGCTCGGCGGGAAGCGCGTCCCCGCCGTCCAGACGGGCGATCAGCTCCTCCCGCCACCGCTGGACCTCGGCCCAGGGCGTCTCGCCCCGCCGTACGGCCAGCAGCCGGTCGCGGTAGTCGTCCATCCGCACCAGCGGCTCGCCGTGGCGGACCAGATGCAGGCCGCTGAGCAGCAGCCTGATCATGTGCATGGCCTGCTTCCACCGGGGACGCTCGGGGTCCAGGCGGCGGAACTGGGCGTCGGCGTATCCGGCGAAGGTCTGGCGGGCACGTGCGGACAGGAAGGCGTCCCGGATCGCGAGCAGCTCCGCGCCCGCGGGTGCGGTGTGCTCGACGATCGGTGACCACAGGCACTCCAGGACCGTCGGGTTGGCCTCCATCGCGAGGCGGCAGAACCGCTCGACCTCCCAGGAGAACTGCTCGGGCAGCGGCCCCTCCACGTGCGTCGGAGGCTTGGCGAGCCGCCAGAACAGCGGGGTCGGCGCCACGAAGACCCCGCGCCGGTCGACGTCGGAGTCCTCGGTCTCCAGCCCGTATGCCCGCGAGCCGGTCACCACCGACAGCACCAGATGATCCGGGACGAACCTTACTTCCATCCGCTCAGCCTGCCAGTTCCCCGCGTCCGCCCGACACGGGTTTTCCCGCAGCCCGCTCTCCGCCGGCGGCTCCGCGGCGCTTGGTCCGGCGGCCGGGACCGGCGGGGGGAGAGGGGAGCGCACCTCTGATGAGGGCGTTCTCCGGGCCGTCTCGCCGAGGGTCTGGCAGTCCTCCTCTGGAATGGTCCAAAACCTCTGATACAGGTGATGTCTGGCTTATTGCTGAGAATATGATGGACCACTGTTTACCGATCTACGGGCCGGTGGTGACCATGCTTTCGGGCGGGACGGCCGGTGTGATCCACCTGGGGGGACAGTGCCGGGTTTCTTCGTGCGTGCGGTGAGGTCGCCGGACCAATGAGCGCCTCCACGAGCACCGCGAGGACCGCTCTTTACGACTACGAACGGTTCAGCAGGCTGGCAGGCCCCATGACCGAGCCGGAGCCCGGCGAACCGTACCGGGTCCGTTATCGCTCGCTGCTGTCGGGCGAGCCGCACCGGGTGCGCGCGGCGCTGCTGATGGTCGCCGCTCTCGTTGTCGAGTTCACCCTGATGGTGTGGTTGCTGCTGCCCGAGCACTGGACGGTCCGTCCCGACCCCTACGGCGGGCTTCCGTGGTACCTGCCGGTCGCTGACCGGGCCATGCTCGTGGCGATCGCCATGATCGAGCTGTTCCGCCTGGTCAGCGTGGTGTCCAACGTGCACGCCATGCTCGCGGCCAGGGACCCCCTTCCGGTCACGCCCGAGCCTGGCAGCAGGGTCGCCTTCATCACCACCTGCGTGCCAGGCAAGGAGCCCCTCGAGATGGTCAGGGAGACCCTGGCCGCGGCACTGAAGATCCGCCACGACGGAGTCCTCGACGTGTGGCTGCTGGATGAGGGCGACGACCCCGACATCCACGAGCTCTGCGACTGGCTGGGCGCGCGCCACTTCACCCGCAAGGGCGTGCCCGAGTGGAACCAGCCGAAGGGCTCCTTCAGGGCGAGGACCAAACACGGCAACTACAACAGCTGGCTGGCGGCCCACGGCGACGACTACGACTTCTTCGTCTCGGTCGACACCGACCACGTGCCTCTGCCGGAGTTCTGTGAGCGCATGCTCGGCTACTTCCGCGACCCCAGGGTGGCCTTCGTGGTCGGCCCCCAGGTCTACGGCAACTACACCGCGGGGGTCACCAAGGCAGCCGAGAGTCAGCAGTTCCTCTTCCACTCCCTGATCCAGCGCGCGGGCAACCTGTACGGGGCGCCGATGTTCGTCGGGACGAACAACGCCGTACGGATCAGGGCACTCAAGCAGATCGGCGGCCTGTACGACTCGATCACCGAGGACATGGCCACCGGCATCGAGTTCCATCGCGCCCGCGACCCGGAGACCGGGCAGCGCTGGATGTCGGTCTACACGCCGGACGTGCTCGCCGTCGGCGAGGGACCCACGTCGTGGACCGACTTCTTCAGCCAGCAGCTGCGCTGGAGCCGCGGCACCTACGAGACGCTCCTGACCCAGTTCTGGCGGGCGGCCTTCCGCCTCTCACCCGGCAGGCTGTTCAACTACACGCTGATGGTGACGTTCTACCCGATGTCCGCGCTCAACTGGCTGCTGGCCGGGCTGAGCGCCGTCCTCTTCATGGCGGTCGGCGGCTCGGGCGTGACCGTGCCGATGGACATGTGGCTCATGCTGTACGGCGACGCCGCGCTGCTGCAGGTCATGCTCTACACCTGGAACCGCAGGCACAACGTCAGCCCGCACGAGCCGGAGGGCTCCTCGGGGGTCGCCGGAATGGTGATGTCGGCCCTGTCCGCGCCGATTTACGTGGCATCGCTGGCCGGAGCCGCGCTGCGGCGTCCCAGCCGGTTCGTGGTCACCCCGAAGGGCGATTCGGCCAGCCCCGACCGGATCGCCACCTTCCGCATCCACCTGTGGTGGGCCGCGCTCTTCGGCGGGGGACTGCTGCTCAACGTGTTCTGGACAGGTCACCTGCATCTGGCCATGAGCCTCTGGGGGATCCTCGCCCTCGTGATCTGCCTGGGCCCCCTGGCGACCTGGGCGTGGACAGGAAGGGGGAACCGTTGAGCAGGCTGCGCAAGAACCTGGCCGCCGCCGTCGTCGTGGCCGTCGTCGTGGGCGTCAACCTGCCCGCCGTCTCCGGGTTCGCCTACCGGGAGTGGCACTACCACCAGATCAATCAGGACGACTATAAGGCGAGCCACGGCCACTGGAGCTTCCTGAAGGTCCCTGATGAGTTCAAGGTGAACGCCATCCACGCGGCGCTGCTGCACACCGGCAAGGTGCTCATCGTCGCGGGCTCGGGCAACAACATCATCAACTTCGCAAAGGGCACCTTCAAGACCCTTCTGTGGGACCCGGCGAAGCCTGGACAGCCCGGCGAGTTCAAGCTCATCGACACCCCCGTAGACCTCTTCTGCTCCGGCCACGTGATGCTGCCCAACGGCAACCTGCTCATCGCGGGCGGCACGCTGCGCTTCGAGCAACTCAAGGACAAGGTCAAGCGGGCCGCGGGGCCGCTGGTGGTGAAGAACGAGAATCCGCACATCACCAAGCACCTGCCCGCGGGCACGCTGGTCGCCGCCCCGGACGGGCGGCTCTACCGCACCACCGCCGACATCATGGTGCCGCCCGCAACGAAGACCGAGACCGGTGTGCGCGGCAGGCCACGGATCAAACCCAGCGAGACCAAGGTGTTCGCCGAGTCCGTCACCGAGGGCGCGTCCGGCGTGCTCACCGGGCCGGACGGCTCCGTCAAGTACCAGATCCAGGGGCTGACCACCGAGCGGGAGAAGCGCAACCTGTACGCCATGGGTGGCGGCATGACGCTCAACAAACAGGACTTCCAGGGCATCAGGGACGCCTTCGAGTTCGACCCCGTGGCCGAGCGCTACATCAGGGTCCAGGACATGACCGAGGGCCGCTGGTACCCGACGCTGACCGGCCTGCCGGACGGCAGGGTGATGACGGTCTCGGGGCTCGACACGGTCGGGCAGGTCACCAGGGACAACGAGATCTACGACCCGCGGACGAAGAAGTGGAGTCCCGGCCCCAGGCGCTTCTTCCCCACCTACCCCGCGCTGTTCCTGCTGGACGACGACACGCTCTTCTTCTCCGGGATGAGCGCGGGGTACGGCCCCGGCCAGCTCTCGATGCGTCCCCCCGGCGTCTGGGACTACCGCCACGACACCGACCACCTGATGCCGACCACCGGTGCGCCCGGCGGCCTCGCGCCGGACGAGATGGAGGCCTTCACCCCGGTCCCCGGCCTGCCCGAGCCCGAGCTCAACGAGACCGGCGCCTCGGTGATGCTGCCCCCGGCGCAGGACCAGAAGATCATGGTGATGGGCGGGGGGCCGGTCGGGGAACGCCAGCCCGGCCAGAAGAACGCCACCGACCGGACCGCCATCGTCGACTTCAAGCAGCCCGCGCCCCGCTACGTCCGTGGCCCGAACCTCTCCCACCCCGTGCGTTACTCGTCGGCGGTGCTGCTTCCCGACGACACCGTGTTCTCCTTCAACGGATCGAGCGACTACCGGGGCAGGAACAACAGCAACGTCCTGCGGGCCGAGGTCTACGACCCGGCGGCCAACGCCTTCCGTGAGGCCGCCTCGCCCGAGGTCGGCCGCAACTACCACGCCGAGGGCCTGCTGCTGCCCGACGGCAGGGTACTCAGCATGGGCTCCGACCCGCTCTTCGGCAACGGGGAGGGCTCGATCCCCGGCAGCTTCGAGCAGCGGGTCGAGATCTACACCCCCACCTACCTGCACAACGGCGAGCGGCGCCCGGAGTTCACCGGCGGCCGACTGACGGTGAACCTGGGCGGCAGGGCGGGCTTCAAGACCCCCGACGCCCAGCGCATCCAGAAGGTGCGCTTCATCCGGCCGAGCGCGGTCACCCACGTCACGGATGTGGAACAGCGTTCCATTGAGATCGACTTCACCCGGGTGCCGAGCGGCATCGTCGTCACGCTCCCGGCCAACCCCGCGCTGATGCCGCCCGGTTGGTACATGATGTTCGGGGTCACGGAGAAGGGAACCCCCTCCCAGGCCCGCTGGGTCCAGGTCCTGGATGGCCGAGTCCGAGGAGTCCGATGAACAGGTACGGCCGTGCCGCCGCCGCCCTCGCCCTCGCCGTCACGGTGACGGCGTGCACGGGTGACCCCGCCCCTTCGGCGAGCCCGGGCCGGTCCGCGGGACCGGCCTCCCCCGCGGGGATCCGGTTCTACGTCGACGGGGAGGGCGCTGCGGCCCAGGAGGTCCGCAGACTGCAGCAGGAGGGCAAGACGGAGGAGGCGGCGCTGATCCGCAAGATCGCTGACCGCCCCAACGCCATGTGGATCGGCGACCCGGACCCGTCGGCCAGGGTGGCTGACATCACCGAGAAGGCGCGGCGCGCGGGCCAGGTGCCGGTCCTGGTGGCCTATCACATCCCCGACCGCGACTGCGGCCAGTTCTCCGCGGGCGGTGCCGCCAACCCCGACGAGTACCGGGCCTGGATCCGCCGTTTCGCCGAGGGCATCGGGGACAGGGCAGCCTGGGTCGTCCTCGAACCGGACGCGCTGGCGCACATCCTGGACAACTGCACCCGCGGTGGTCAGGCGGCCGAACGGCTCGACCTGCTCAGGGAGGCCGTGGAGACGCTGAAGAGGCAGCCGGGCACGAGGGTCTACCTCGACGCGGGCAACGCGGGCTGGATCAGGAACCCGGGCGACTGGATCGACCCGATGCGGCGCGCCGGGGTCGAGAAGGCCGACGGGTTCGCCTTCAACGTCAGCAACTTCTTCACCGTCGAGGAGAGCGTCGCCGTCGCCGGGCGGCTCTCCGATGGGCTCGGCGGGGCGCCGTACGTGATCGACACCTCACGCAACGGCAACGGCTCGCCCCGCGACGCGCAGGGCGACGACGCCTGGTGCAACCCGGCGGGCAGGGCCCTGGGCGCCGCGCCGACCACCGGCACGGGCCGCGAACGGGTCGACGCCTTCCTGTGGGTCAAGCGGCCCGGTGAGTCCGACGGCGAGTGCCACCGGGGCGAGCCCACGGCAGGGGCGTGGTTCCACGCCTACGCGCTGGAGCTGGCCCGCAACGCGGGATAGTCACTGAATTCGTTACCTCCCGGATCTTGCAAGTGAAGTTCTCCTTGCAGGAGATTGACAACTGTTGTCAATCTTCATCGACCCTTCGGGAGTCCCCCTCGATGAACAGATGGAAGACAGTCCTCATCGCCCTGGCGGTCGCCGTGCCCTCCGCTGCCCTGCCGGCCTCGGCCGCGGGATCCGCGCTCGCCCCGATCGAGAACGAGGAGACCCAGCCGGTCTACTCGCGCGCCGACGCCCTGACGGAGACCGTGTTCGTCGAGGTCGCCGGGGTCGACAGTGACCGTGACGGCAAGCCCGACCGGGTCGCCGTCGACATCATGCGGCCGAAGGAGACCACCTCCGGGCTGAAGGTGCCGGTCATCATGGAGTCCAGCCCCTACTACGCGGGCACCAACACCGTGGACAACCACGTGGTCGACCTCGACGGTTCCGACCCCTCCGGCATGGAGTACCGCCGCAACAAGCTCGACGACCTGAACGAGACGTTGTTCGGCCGTGAGGAGGGCTCGAGTGCCTCCCGCGCGGTCGCGCCGCCCTTCCGCGGCTACTACGACAACTACTTCGTCCCGCGCGGCTACGCCGTCGCGCTGGTGGAGAACCTCGGCTCAGGGCGGGCGACCGGCTGCCCGACGACCGGCCTGGAGAACGAGACCGCAGGGCCCAAGGCTGCGATCGACTGGCTCAACGGCAGGGCGCGCGGGTTCGACGCCTCAGGCAGGCAGGTCCGCGCGGACTGGTCGACGGGGAATGTCGGCATGATAGGTGTCTCCTACAACGGCACCCTCGCCAACGCCGTCGCCGCGACCGGGGTCAAGGGCCTCAAGACCATCGTGCCGATCGCAGCCATCTCCTCCTGGTACGACTACTACCGCGCCAATGGCGGGGTGGTCGCCGCAGGCGGCTACCAGGGCGAGGACGCCGATATCCTGGCCAAGTATGTCCTGACCAGGCAGAACGCCGAACAGGCCTGCGGTGAGCTGATCAAACAGCTCGAACACGACCAGGACCGGGTGACCGGCGACTACTCCGCCTTCTGGGACCGGCGCAACTACCTCAACGGCGTGCGCAACGTCCGCGCCGCCGTCTTCGCGGTCGCCGGGCTCAACGACTGGAACGTCAAGACCAAGCAGACCGTCCAGTGGTGGAACGCCCTCGCCCGCCAGGGTGTGCCGCGGAAGATCTGGCTGCACCAGGGGCCTCACTTCAACCCCTTCTCCTACGCCCAGCGCAACGCCGAGTGGCTGCGTCAGCTGCACCACTGGTTCGACTTTCACCTGTACGGCCTGCGCAACGGCATCCTGGACGAGCCGCAGGCGGACGTCGAGTCGGGGCCGGGGCAGTGGGCCCAGCACGCCTCGTGGCCGCTGCCCGGAACCCGTGACGTGCGGCTGAACCTCGCCGCGGGAACGGGTGGTGAGAACGGCACGCTGGGCTGGAAGCAGCCGCGTGGCCGCGCCGTCGAGTCCTTCACCGACCAGAACGCCCGCACCGCCGAGCAACTCGCGGAGAACGTCACCGCGACCGACCCGAACCGCCTGGCCTACCTGTCGGAGCCGGTGGCCAAGGATGTCCGCCTGTCCGGCACACCGGACGTCACGGTCAGGGCCGCCTTCGCGGCGGGGCGCTCGCCGTACCTGACCGCGCTGCTGGTCGACTACGGCACGGACACCCGTGCCACCGGCGACCTGGTCTTCGGCAACACCCCGGTCTGCTACGGACAGGGGGTGCCGGGCGACACCGGATGCGCCTACCTCGCCGAGCACGTCACGGCGACCGCCCCCTACAAGATCATCACCAGGGGCTGGATCGACGTCCGCAACCGCAACTCCGCCTCCAGGACCGACCTGCTGAGGGAGGGCAGGTTCTACGACTTCGACGTCGACCTCCAGCCGAGCGACTACATCGTCAAGGCCGGTCACCGGATCGGCGTCGTGCTCATCTCGACCGACCACGACTACACCCTCCGCCTCCCCGCGGGGACCAAGGTCTCGGTCGAGCCGGGCGCGAGCTCGGTCCGGCTTCCCCTCGTCGGTGGCCGTAACGCCCTCGGCTGACGGCGACGACGGTGAGCGTCTCCCGGCCGGAACCGCCCTGCAGGCCGGTCGCGGTGTTCTCGGCGGGACCCGCGGGGCCTGCGGGGCCCGGCTGGGAGGCGCTCACTGTGCGCGCGTACGGCGTGCGCGGCCGTGGGGAAATCTCTCCCGGCATCCGTTGACCTTCACATTAATGTGAGGCTTTAGTCTCCTTCTCGCCAGAGATCGACAGTTGAGCGGGCGAAGGAGTCGGTTATGCCGGGAGCGGTGGTCATCGGGGCGGGGCCGGGGATCGGGCGGTCGGTCGCCTTGCGGTTCGCCAAGGAGGGCCTGCCGGTCGCCCTCGTGTCACGTACCGAGGAGACGGCGCGTGCCGTGGCCGAAGCGGTCTCCGGCGCCGGTGGGCGGGCCGTTCCGCTAACCGCCGACAGCGCCGACGAGACGGCGCTGCGGGCGGCGCTGGACGCGGCGGCAGCCGAGCTGGGGCCGCCGGACGTCGTGGTGTACAACGCCGCGATCATCCAGGCCGACTCGCCCGGCGAGCTGTCCGCGCGCGCCCAACTGGACGCATGGGCGGTCAACGTGGTGGGCGCGCTCACCGCGGCGGCGCACGTCGCGCCCGGGATGGCGCAGCGCGGAAGCGGCTCGTTCATCGTCACCGGCGGGATGCCCAAGCCGAAGCCCGACTACGTGAGCCTCTCATTCGGCAAGGCCGGGGTGCGAACGCTGGTCACCCTGCTGGACCTGGAGTACGGGCCCTCCGGGGTCCATGCGGCCACGGTGACCGTGCCGGGTGTCGTTGCCCCCGGCACGGACTACGATCCGGACGACATCGCCGAACACTACTGGCGGCTGCACACCCAGCCGCGGGAACTGTGGGAGCGGGAGGTTGTCCACGGCGGCTGACCCGCGCCGCCGACGCCGGAAGCCGTTCCCGAGCGGCTCGCCGCACCGTGTTTTTCCAGCAGGGACGCCCCGTCCTTCAGGGCGGGGAGGATGTCAGACTCCGTCGACGATCAGCCGCTCGCTGACGGTGTTACGGATCCGCAGAGGGGCGATCCGCTGGTATTCGGCGGAGTCGTTCCACGCGCGGGCGGCCTCGAGGCTCGGGAACTCGATGATGACGATCCCGCCGGAGACCTGGTCGCCCTCAAGGACCTCGACGGCCCCGCCTCGCACGATGTAGCGGCCGCCGTACGGCTCCGTGGTCGCCGAGACCTTGGAGCGGTACTCGGCCAGTTCCTCGGCGTTGCCGGTCAACTGCACCTTCGCGATCATGTATGCGGTCATGTGCCCCACGGTACCGGGGTGTGATCCGCACGTCCTCGCCCAAGAGGAGGAAACCGCGTGGATCACACCCCGGACAGGGGCGGCCCGAATCGGGCCCGCGCTTGTGTGCCGGGGGGGGCAGACGCCCAGGGCCTGGGTGGCGAGCGCGGTTCCCTGAACCCGGGCGGCGATTTTGGCGAACGCGGTCTCGCGGGAGGTCGAGGTGTCGTCCGCGAAAGGGATGACCGCCCCGTCGGGGGTGAGGCCCTTCAGGCCGGTGAGGGGGTAGGTGGCGAAACTCGGCTTGGACTGCTCGCCGTCGACGAGGACCGGAGAGCCGAGCTGTTCCAGCCGCGTGATCGTGTCGGTGACCGCCTCGGTCTGCCGGGCCGCCAGCTCCCCGTCGTCGATCCGGCCCTCGGCGTGGTCGGCCAGCGCGGTCAGCGGAGCGGGCGGTCGGGGATGCTGCCGATTGGTTCGGTAGGGATCTCCATGCCGTGAGCGTAGATAACGGTCCGTGCTTCATCAATCACTCGCGGGTGTGGAACGGCCACTCCGCAGAGGTGGAACATCCGCTCGCGGGTGTGGAACATCCCCCGCCCTGACCGGCGCCCGTCTCGGCCGATCGCTTACCTCACTGCAAACGGCGTGAATTATGTGGTTATAGGGTCCATTGTGGTCAAGGGGAACCGTGGTATTAGGACGCACGTTCTAAGTCTTGATCCACTAGCCATACAACGGGAGCGACGATGACCTACCCCCCACCCGCGAATCAGCCCCCCGCCGGAGGGCCGGGTGCGGGACCACACCCGACGCAGGGCGAACCGTGGCCGTCCCAGCCTCATTGGGAACAGCCGTACCAGCAACAGCCCTATCAGCCGCCGCAGCCTTACCAGCCGCAGCCCCAGCAGCAGCCCTATCAGCCACAGGCCCATCCGCCGCAGGCGTACCCGCCCCAGGGATACCCGCCCGCGCAGCACCAGCCGCCCGCCCAACAGGCGTACCCGCAGGGACCCCAGGGCTGGCCACAACCCCCGGCCCCGCCCCAGCAGTTCCCGCCCCAAGCCTCGCAGCAGGTCCCGCAGCAGTTTCCGGCCCCGCCGTCCCAGTCCCCGCCCGCACGCAGGACGGGGCGGGTTGTCGGCGGAGTTCTCCTCTGCGGGTTCGGGTTGCTCGCGGCGCTGGGCGGCGGCGGGCTCGTGGCACACGCGGTCTCCAACAGCAGGCAGGAGATCACCGACAAGACGTACATGCGAGATCTGTGGCGCAACCTGCCCGTGGAGACGGTGTTCCCCGCCTCGATCGGGGTGCACGACCCCGAGAGCGAGTCCAACGCCGAACGCGGCTGGAGCAGGGTCGCGGTCTCCCAGGACACCTCCTGCAAGACGGCGCTGTCCGGCAGCCTCGCCGCGACGGCGGCTCAGCGCGGCTGCATTGCGGCGGTGCGGGCCACCTATCTCGACCCCACGGGCGGGACCGCGGCTACCGCCGCCGTCATCGCCTTCTCCAGCGAGGACGGCCGTAAGGACCTCGACGCGATGATCACCGAGACTCAGCGGGAGAAGCACGGGGCCGACCAGGCGGTGCACGCCCTCGCGGCCCCGGGCCTGTCCTGGAAGGACGCCTTCCGCGCGGGAAGCGGGGGCGGCCAGGTGTTCGCCCCCTACGTCTCCCTGCTCGTCGTGGTCACCTCGGGCCCGGCCGACGGCCGCAGGGCGGGGCGGCTGCCCGAGCCGTGGGGAGGGCGGGAACTTCAGCAAGAGGAGGACCTCCAACCGTGGGCGGAAACCGCGAATGGGCTCGCCGAGACCCTGGCCGCGCGCCTGGGCGCCGAGGCCGTGAAGGTGCGCGCATGATCCGCCGGACGCTGACCGTCGCCCTCCTCGGCGCCGTCCTGTTCTCCGGTACGGCGGCGCCCGCGCTGGCCGAGGCACCGCACGGCTGGGAGCTTCAGGTGATGAAGGTGGCCGCGGCGCAGAGCCTGTCCCAGGGCAAGGGGGTCACGGTCGCCGTGCTGGACACCGGCGTCATGAAGGAGCATCCGGTGTTCAAGGGCCGTGTGACCGCGGGGCCCGACTTCATCGGCGGCGGAGCCCGGCCCGGCCAGCCGTACTGGGGAGAGCACGGCACCGCGATGGCCTCCAGCGTCCTCGCCGTCGCCCCGCAGGCGCACGTGCTGTCCGTGCGCGTCATCTGGGATCACCTGGACCCCGCCAGGAAACGGGCCGAGGAGGCGGCGAAGGAGGGGGACAAGGCGGCTGAGGAGGAGAACCGCAAGAGGGGCAACGCGCTGGCCAAGGGCATCCGCTACGCGGTGGACAAGGGCGCCAGGGTCATCTCGATGTCCCTCGGCACCGACGAATGGTCGTGGGCGGGCTACGAGAAGGACACCGCGGCCGCCGTCGACTACGCGGCGAGCAAGGGCGTCGTGCTGGTGGCCAGCTCGGGCAACGGCGGCTCGACCGACATCCTCGACACCGACGCCAACAACAGGGTCTCCTATCCGGCGGCCTTCCCCGGCGTGATCGCGGTCGCCGCTGCGGGTCCCGACGGAGGCCGGGCGAAGTTCTCCCAGGTGCACACCTACACCACGGTCGCCGCGCCCGGTGTGGACATCTACGCCGCCCGTAACACGGGCGGCTACGAGGCGGGCAGCGGCACCTCGCCCGCGGCGGCGCTGACCTCGGGCACGGTGGCGCTGATGCTGTCCCGCAATCCCAAGCTGACCCTCAGGCAGATCCGCGACATCCTCACCCGGACCGCCATGAAGCCGCCCGCGGGCTACACGGTCTTCCTCGGCCACGGGGTCGTCGACACCGCGGCGGCGGTGCGGGCCGCGGGCTCGCCGCCGGTGTCGAAGGCCGCGGAGTACAAGGGCAAGAAGTATCTCGGCGGCGGTCCGGTCGGCTCGCCCGTCACCCACCCGCCCATCGACTCCACCTTCCTCGTCGTCGGCGGATCGGGGCTCGGTGTCGGGCTGCTGTGCCTGGTCGGTGCGTTCTTCCTGTTCCGCAGGCCCCGCCGGGCCCGTTGACCCGCCCGCGCGGGCGCGGCCGGTCCTCTCCCGCGCCCGCGCCCGCGCCGGGTCCCGTTCACGGCGGCGAGCCGGTGTTTCCCGGTGGGGGTGAAGCGGGGGGTGACACGGTCCTGCCGGTCGTCAGGTCGACGATGCGGCCGCTCCTGCCGGTCGCGGTCAGCGCGGCGGCGAACAGGACGAGCTGGTTGAGGATCTTGAGGAAGACGAGCATCGCGGCGGCGCCCGCCACGACCTGGTAGGCGGGGTTCGCCGCGGTCATGCCGATGTAGAGCTGACCGAGGGTTTTCAGTATCTCCAGGCCGATGGTGATGAGCAGCGCGGGCCCCAGCACCCGGCGCAGCGGCAGCCGCAGCCGCGGAGGCGCGCTCAGCAGGGCGATCGCCAGCAGGGTGTTCACGCTCACGCCGATCAGGAACGCGGCGGTCGACAGCAGCCACTTGGCCGGGGCGTCGTCGGTGCCCACGGTGTGGACCACCAGCCAGTTCAGTATCTCTCCGGTGACGAACGCCATGGCGAGCGTCACCGAGAGCAGCAGCCCGAGCCCGGCCAGCACTCCCAGATCGATGAGCTGGCGCACGAGGAGTCTGCCCGGATACTGCTCGAGGCGCCAGATCGCCCTGATCGCGGAGCGCAGTGTGTCCATCCAGAACAGGCCGGTCAGCGGCAGGCCGACAAGAGCGATCACCCCGGCCGTGCTCTGCGCGTCGCGCAGCGCGGCCACGTCCAGACGGGGGAAGTTTCCGCTCAGATAGTCCTGTACGGCCAGCAGTACCTCAGGCGTGTCCAGGACATGCCCGATGATCGCGAAACCGAGAAGCCCGAGCGCGAAAACGGCGAAGAACGAGTAGTAGGTGAGCGCGGCGGACAACCGGCCGCCGTCCACCTGGTCATAGCGCACGGCGGCACGCACCAGATGGTCGAGCCAGCCATGGCGGCGGCGAGCTCGCGCCCACACCGCCGAGATCCGCCCGGCGAATCGCCCGGTGAAGCTCATGGCCGTCATGGGGAAGCCCTCTACCCCGCGGCCGAGAGGCGTATCGCCCGCTGAGGGTGGAGGAGGCGGGCGGGCGGTCTCACGCCCCGCCAAAGGCGGGGGGTGACGGAACGCGACAGGATCATCCCGGAAGTCTGGCAGAGAACCCGAGGCCGCCCGCAACCCCGGCCGGCGACCGGGCCGGAAAGACCGGGCACGGGCTCGCCTGCTTCACGGCCGGGCGGCCGGGCACGGGCTCGCCTTTCACCCCGCAACGGCCCGGCGCGGGCCGCCCCGCCTCACGCCGGGGAGGCAGGGCCGGGCTCGCGGTACCCCAGGCGCAGGCGCAGCCAGGTGACGAGGCGGGTGTCGGGATCGGTCAGGTCGAGGCCGTTGGCGGCGAGCCTGCGGATCCGGTAGCGGAGCGTGTTGGGGTGCACGCCGAGACGCAGGGCGGCGGCGCGGACGTCCCCGTGACATTCGATCCAGGCCAGCACGGAGTCCGTGACGTCGCGCGGTGCCGGATCGGCCTCGTGCAGGAGCAGGCCGGGACGCTCGTCGAGCAGCGAGCGCAGCTCGATGAGCGTCGCCGCGGCACGGACCTCGTCGATCGTGGCCACGGCCGTCCCCGAGGCCCGCAGCGCGGCCAGGGTCAGATCGGCCTGGTGGCGGGAGCGCGGCAGGTCGTCCGCGCTCACCCGGCCGCCGACGGCCGCCGCCAGGCGGCGCCGCAGGCCGAGCTGCCGGGTCAGATCGGAGGCGATCTCCCTGAGCGCCGCGAGGTCCGGCGTCGGCATCAGGCAGTAGACGGTGTCGTGGCGCAGCACGCACGCGGCCGTCCGCCGGTAGGCGTCGAAGTAGGTGGCGACGCCGTCGAGGAGGTGCTCGCCGAGCGGGGTGTCTCCGGCGGACAGTTCGGCGACGGCGAGCACCGCGACCCCCGAGTCGGGGTCGAGGCCGAGGCGGCGGCAGGCCGTTCGCGGATCCCTGCCGTCCAGGGCCTGCCCGACCAGCTCGCCGCGGCGCTCGCGCTCGACGGTCCTGGCGGTCCGCGCCCGTAGCAGGTGCGCGCCCGCCAGCCGGGCGAACTCCTCCACAAGCACCAGCTTGTCGTCGGAAAGCTGGTCCCGCCCCTCGAGGACCCACATCATGCCGAGAGGCTCGGGCCCGCTGCGGATGCCCGCGCCGACCCGCCAGATCGTGTATTCGGCGGTGTCGTACGGCGCGTTGGTGAGGAAACGCAGCGCACGCCCGCTGGTCAGCAGCAGCCGCCGGGTCTCCCGTGGCGCGTTCTTGGCGGGCACCACCCTGTTCAGGATGACGTCCCGCTGCAGGTCGTCGTTGACCTGGCCGGGCACGGCGGAGTAGGCGAGCAGCCGCCACTGCGTGTCCACGATCCCCACGGGCCGGTCGAGCGTCTCGGCGACGGCGTTCACCAGCGCGTTCAGGTCGCCGACCGGGACACTGCCGAGGTCCCGGCTCGGCGCCGTGACCAGGCTGTCGCCCAGCAGGACCGCGTCCTCGACCAGCGTGTGCAGATGGCTCCAGGACATCGCCGACTCCAGCGTGACCAGGGCGACGCCCGCCTCGGCCGCCGCCTCCGCCAGCGGCGCGGCGCTCGCCGCGTCGGACCGGAGCACGGCCGCCGCCGCGCCGGCCAGCCCACGGATCGTCTGGGCCGCGCCGGGCGTCCCGGCGGTCAGCCCGACGAGCAGCACCATCGCCCCGGCGCGGGGTGGCGCGGTGCTCAGCGGGTCGTGGATCGCGGGCCCGGCGATCGGCACCTCGAGGCCGCGTGGCGCGGCGACGACCGTCACGTAGCCGGTCCCGATCCGCTCGACCACCTGTGCGAGCGATGGTTCGAGGTATTCGACCTGATTCATCCGTGAAGTATCGGCCAAGGGGGACGACGATTCATCGTCCGATCGGACAAGGAATTACGGCTGGTCTTCACCCAGGGTTAGCGCATGAACAATTCCTGGGGATCGGTACGGGTCCACCGGGACGCGTACGGCATGCCGCTGCTCGACGCGTCCAGCGAGCCCGCCGCCTACTACGGGCTCGGTTACGCGCAGGCGCAGGACGACCTGCACGGCGTGCTCAGGCAGTACCTGCTGGTCCGCGGTGAGCTCGGTGAGCCGGAGCGGGACGCCAACCAGCGACGTTGGCAGGTGCTCGAGGAGGCCCGGCGTGGCTTCGAGGCACTCCCCGGCGACCTGCGCGCCTGCTACGAGGCCTTCGTCGCCGGGATCGGCGCGTGGATGGACGAGCATCCCGGGCGGGTCCCCGACTGGGCGCCGCCGTTGGAGCCCGCCCTGCCGATCGGCGTCAACCGCACGGTCATGCTGTTCTGGATCATCACCGACGGCGTCGAGGCGCTCCGCGCGTCCGGTGTGCTCTCGGCGGACCCGGCCTCGGAGAAGGACGTCGGCTACGCCCCGCTCGGTTCCAACGCCTGGGTGGTCCGGCCGTGGCGGACCGCGACCGGCGAGACGATCGTGGTCAGCGACCCGCACCTGCCCTTCGGCGGCGCCTTCGCCATGCACGAGGCGGTCGTCAAGGCAGGCGACCTGCACTACACCGGCTTCTGCTTCCTCGGGGCGATGCTGCCCCCGCTGGCCCACAACCGGACCTGCGCCTGGGGTCTGACCACCGGGGGACCCCGGGTCGCGGACGCCTACCGGATCGCCGTCGACGGCGACGTCTACCTGTACGACGGCGAGCCCAGGAAGATCCTCCGGCACGACGGCCACGAGTACGTCGTGCACAACGGCGTGATCGCTCCCGTCCTGGCCAGGGACGACGACGCCGTTTACGTGGTGTGCACGCCGTACATGGGCCTGGCCGGCGAGACCGAGCAGCAGTTCATGGCCATGGTGCGCGCCCGTGACGTCACCGAGCTGCGGGCGGCGTTCGAGGCGTGCGCGTTCCCGCCCCAGAACGTGCTGGCCGCCGACGCCTCGGGCGACTGCTTCTACCTGCGCACCGGCCGGGTGCCGGTCAGGGCCTCCGGCGAGAGCGGCGTGCTTGACGGCAACACCTCGGCCACCGCCTGGCTCGGCATCCGCCCGGCCGCCGACCTGGTCCAGCTCGCCGATCCCGCCTCCGGCTACCTGCAGAACTGCAACACCGCCCCCGACACCGTCACACCCGATCCGGCCCTGGCGCCGGAACGCTGGCATCCGGACGTCTTCAACGACGAGCCGGGCCGTACCACGAGCCGGGGAAGGCGTCTCACCGAACTGCTGCCCCGGGCCTTCTCCGTCGACCTCCCGGAGGCGACCGCGTGGGCGCTGGACGACATGTGGCCGGACACCGCGGCCTGGCAGGCGAAACTCCTGGCCGCCGCCTCCGCGGAACCCGGCCGGATCCACGGCTGGCCCACCGGGCACCGGCGGCTCCTGCACCGGCTGCTCGCCTTCGACGGCCGCGCCCGTCCCGAGTCGGCGGACGCGACGGCCTGGATCTCCTGGCGCACGCGGATCTCCGGCGACGACCTCCTGGACGCCGTCGAGCAGGCCGCGCGGGCCGTGCCCGACGGGGTTCACGAAACCTACGGGGAGGGACATCGGCTGCTGCCCGGCGTGCCGGGCCGCGGCGGCGCGCTGGAGCTCGACGTGTCCCTGCGGTCGACCTACTACGCGCAGGGCACGGCCTTCGCCGGAGGCCCCTGCCTGCGGATCGTCGCGCTGAGCGAGCACGGCATGCGCTCGTGGAGCGTTTCGATGCCGGGCCAGGCCGAGCTGTACAGCCGCGGCGAGGTCAAGCCGATCGTCTTCGATCCGTCATGAGGCTCTATCCCGTCATCGCGGTCGGCATGCTGGCGATCACCGACGCGTTCGTGAACCAGGCCCTCAGCGTGCTCGCGCCGGACATCACCGGCTCGCTCGGCGTCTCGACCGGCGCCCTCACCTCCCTGCTCGCGCTCCAGCTCCTCGCCGTCGGCGTCGCCCCGTTCCTCATGTCCGTGCTGGTCAGAGGCCGCCCGATCCGTGCCGGTGTCTCCATCGTCACCGGGTTCGTGTGGAGCGTCGCCACCTTCGCGATCGCGTTCGCCGGCGACATCTGGACGCTCGGCGCGCTGCTCCTGGTCAGCGGCCTGGCCAACGGCAGCCAGATCGCCCTGCACTCGCCGCTGCTCGCCGACCTCTACCCGCCCGCCGTACGCGGCAGGATCCTCGCCCTGTACGGCGCCGCGATGCCCGCGGGCGCGATCCTGAGCCCGCTCACGGTCTCGGCGCTGGCGGGGTGGCTCGACCTGGACTGGCGGGCGGTCTACGCCGTGCTCGGCGTGCTGTCGATGCTCGGCTGCCTGGCCGCGGTACGGCTGCGCGACCCGGGGATCGGACGCTACGACGAGGTGGCGACCAGCCGCGGAAGCCTGTTGCGCTCCCGGACGCTGCGCCGCGTCTTCGCCGCCTTCGTCGCCTACGGCATGCTCCTCGTCCCGGCCGTGACATTCCTGTCGGTCCACCTCAAGGAACGCTGGGGCCTGGGAACCGACGTCCGCGGGCTGTTCTCGGCATGTTGCTCGGCCCTGGCCATCGTCGTGCTGGCCACGCTCGGGCGGCGGCTGGACTCGATCTTCCAGTCCGACGCGGGAAGGGTGCCGATCGTCGCCGCAGGGGTCATCGCCTGCTCGGCCATGGCCTTCGCGGCGGGCGCGGTCGCGCCGGCCCTGCCCCTGGCGCTGGCCGCCTTCCTGATCGGCCTGGTCCTGACCCCGCTGATCCTCCCGATGATCACACTGATCATGATCGCGGTGACCGATCCGGGCGGGCGCAGCTACATGGCCAGCCTGTTCGGCGTCGGCCTCGCGGTGGGCGGCCTGATCGGGGCCGGGCTTCTCAGCACCGTGGAAAAGGCGTACGGCACGGCGGGCGCGGTCGCCTCGGTCGCCCTGCCCGGGCTGATCGCCGGGCTGATCGTTGCCTCGACGGCCCGTACCATCCGTACCGATCTGATTCCCGTCAGGGAGGAGAACGTCAATGTCTAGCGTCTTCGGCGAGCCGGGGTATGCGCCCCTGCCGGACGGGCGGCGGTTGCACTACGTCGGCCAGGGCGAGGGGCGGCCCGTCGTCGTCCTGGAGTCCGGGCTCGGGGCGTCCCGCGTCGAATGGGGGTTGGTTATGCCAGCGATCGCCGAGCGTACCCGGGTCGTCGCCTACGACCGGGCCGGGCTCGGTCGCAGCGACCCTGACCCGCACCGCCGCGACCTGGAGCGCATGGTGGAGGATCTGGGACACCTCCTCGACCACCTGGGGGAGGAACGGTACATCCTGGCCGGGCACAGCCTGGGCGGGCCGATCATCCGCTCCTACGCGGCCGCCAACCCGGAACGGGTGGCCGGGCTCATCCTCATCGACCAGGCGGCCGAGGACCTGGACATCTACTACCGGAAGGGGACGCGGGCCATGGCGCTGGGCCTCCAGTCCATCATGGCCGGGCTCGCCGCGCTCGGCGTCAAGGTCGTCCCGGCCGAGGTCCGCCGCATCCTCGCGCTGTTCCCGCCGGCCATGCAGGCTGAGGCGCTGGCCGAGATGACCCGCCCGTCCGAGTTCCGTGCCACCCGGGCGGAGTACGCCGCCCTCGCCGAGGGGTTCACCCGCCTGCGCTCCTCGAAAGCCGCGCTGCCGCCGGTCCCCGTCACGGCCATCAGCGGCGCGCTCAGCCCCGGCAAGGTGGAAAGGCGCGTCCGCCCCGAGCTCATCGCCAGCCACCGGCGGCTCGTCGAGGCCCAGCCCAACGGCCGTCACGTCCTGGCCGAGCGGTCCGGGCACATGGTCCCCCAGGACGAGCCCGGCCTGGTCGTCGCCGAGATCCTCCGGCTCGTCGCCTGACCCGCCGGGCGCGGGCCGCGCGGGTTCCCGCGACGGGTCCTGGACCACGGCTCCCGGACCACGGTTCGGGCCGCCGCTGGCCAGGAGCCGGAGAACACCATGAGGGACCGTTCCGCATTTCCTCCCCGCCCCGAAGGACGGGGCATCCATGCTGGAGGAACGTGTGAGAGGGAGGAGAAGGAGGAGTCAGGGGTGTCCCTGAGGGGGCGACCCTGGCTTGACCCTGACTTCGGCTTCCCGCCCTGCCGCGGGGCCGTAGCGGGACGTAGCGTGGAGACATGGGACGGATTCTGTTGATAGTGGCGGCCGTCGTGCTCGCCTTCTTCCTGCTCGGCTCGCTCCTGGGCCTTGTCTTCGGCCTGCTCAAGTGGGCTCTGATCATCGGCCTGGTCGCCGTGGTCGTCACGTTCGCGGTCAGGCTCTTCCGCTCCTCCGGTCTCGGGGGCTGACAAAGCCGGAGGGGGCGGGGCCCGGCACAGGGGGTGGCCGGCAGGCCACGACCGGGCCCCCGCCCTGACCGGACACGCCGTGCTCGCGGGAGGAGCCGCCTCGACCGGAGGCGCTGTTCTCGCACCGCCCGGCGACCGGTCACATGGCGCTGACCGCACGGGACGTTAATCGCTTGGCCGGTCCCGTCCCGCTGGATATGGTCGGGCGGGTGTCCTCGGTTGAGATCCGCACCGTACCCGAATCCGACGTCGAGCAGGTCTTCGAGCTCAGTGACATCGTCTTCCACCAGCGGACCGACGAGCGGGAACGCGAGGAGCGCAGGTGGCGCTTCCTGCTCGCTCACCGCGTCGGCGCCTACGATGGCGATCTGCTGGTCGGTTTCATGGCCTGCCTCCCGCTGCGCGTCTCCGTGCCGGGAGGCATCCTCGGATGCTCCGGCGTCACCTTCGTCGCCGTCCTGCCGACACACCGCAGGCAGGGTGTGCTGACTGCGATGCTGGAGCGGCTCTGGTCCGACACGGCCGAGCGCGGCGAGCCCCTGGCCGCGCTGTATGCGTCGGAGGCCGCGATCTACGGGCGGTTCGGCTTCGGCGCCGCGACCAGGGCCGTCAGCGTGGAGATCGCGACCGACCGGCCGCTCGGCCTGCGCGTCGAGCCCGACCCCGGACCGCTCAGGCTGATCTCCCCCCTGGAGGCGCCGAAGGTCCTCGGCCCGCTGTACGGCAGGGCGGCCGCGCGCCGCGCGGGCCAGTTCCTGAGGGACGAGCGGTGGTGGGCCGGTTCGGTGCTCGCCGAGACCGACGAGGAGGACCAGGATCTGACAGCCCCGAGGGTCGTCATCCTCGGTGAGGAACCCCGGGGATACGCGGTCTACCGCTCGAAGCAGGGCGACGACAGCGCCGGGTCGCCCGGCGTCGTGCAGCTCGTCGAGCTGGAGGCGGACACCGTCGAGGCAGAGGCGGCGCTCTGGCGCTACCTGGCGTCGGTCGACCTGACCAGCCGGATCTCCTGCTGGGCACGGCCCGTCGACGATCCGCTGCCGCTGCTGGCCGCCGACCCCGACCAGGTGACCGTGACGCGGACCTGGCCCGCGCTGTGGCTGCGGCTGGCCGACCTGAAGGCCGCGCTCACCCGGCGAGGCTGGGCGCGGCCCGTCGAGGCCGTCCTGGAGGTCCGTGACGAGCGCGTTCCCGCCAACCACGGCCGCTGGAGCCTGCGGGCGGGACCCGGCGGCGCGTCCTGCGCCCGCACCAGCTCCGCGCCCGATCTGACGCTCGCCGTACGCGATCTCGCCTCCGCCTACCTGGGGGACGTCCCGGTGCGGAGGCTGGTCGCCGCCGGGCTCGCGGCCGAGCACACCCCGGGTACGGCGGAGCGACTCGACGCCGCCCTCGCCACCCCGCTGGCCCCGTTCGCCGCCGACCAGTTCTGAGCCGCCCGACTCCAGTGCCTCACCGTTGCGGAGAACGCCACGGGCCGTCTGGCGCCGGGCAGCCTGGCGGGCTGTACCGTGCTGGTCGCGGGCGGGGGCGCCGCTATCGGCGACGCTCGGTTCCCAGCCCGAGGGCCCTGGCCACCTCGCCGATGTTGCGGAACTCCCCGTCGGGCAGCTCGCGCAGGCTCGCCTCGAGGCTGTCAGGGGCCATCTTCTCCTCTGCGTGCGCCGTCAGCTCCTCGCGGTCCGCGGGCCACCTCGCGTCGCTCAGCCACTTGGCCAGGGTGCTGCGGCGTTCGACGTCACTGGGGGTGATCCCCGCGGGCGTGCCCGGCTCGTGTCCCGGCGGATACCTCCTTGGCGCCAGTTCCTCGTCGGTGTCCCTGATCGGCTCCGGGTCAAGCCACTCCTCGGCATGAGTGGGACCACCGCCGCGAACCGTCCCCTCGACCTCGTGCTTCCGCTCCTCGTCGACCCTCGGGCCGTGCTTGGCGCTGCCGCGTTCCGCGTTCATGGCCTCAGCTCCCGAAATAGGCTCCTCCTGAGGAGGCCCTACCCATTCCGGCATCTCCCAACATTCGCCCTCTGCGGGCTGGGCGTCCTCTTTTCGCAGGTCACAGGGGACTCTTCGCGGCGTGCCTCCGGGGGACGACACGTGAGAGGTGAGGGACGCTCTCATCGGCTCTGCTTCTTTCCTGTTTCCCGCCTGTCTGAGCGGATACTGAGGAGAAGGGGGAGCAGGACGTCTGCCTGCTTTGGTTCCCTGCCCGTGCTGCGCGACCGGTGCCGTGAGGCCGGTGCCGTGAGAAGGCCGCCGCCGCACCCGCCCCCCGTCCGGCAGGTCCCGATTCCGGCCCGCCGCCAGAGAACGGCGGCCGTCGAGGAGGTACTGATGGCGATCGCGACGATCAATCCGGCCACCGGTGAGACGCTGAAGACCTTCGAACCGCTGAGCGAGCAGGAGGTGGAGGAGCGGCTTGCGCGTGCCGCGGCCGACTTCCTGACCTACCGGGGCACCGACTTCAAGCAACGGGCGTCCTGGATGCGCGGCGCGGCCGACCTGCTCGAGGGCGAGCAGGAGGAGGTGGCCCGCCTGGTGACCACCGAGATGGGCAAGACGCTGACCGCGGCCAGAGCCGAGGCGGCCAAGTGCGTGACGGGGATGCGTTACTACGCCGACCACGCCGAGGAGTTCCTCGCGGATGAGCCTGCGGACGCGCGGGCCGTCGGAGCGCGGCGTGCCTACGCGCGCTACCAGCCGCTGGGGCCGGTGCTCGCGGTGATGCCGTGGAACTTCCCCCTCTGGCAGGTGATCCGTTTCGCCGCGCCCGCGCTGATGGCGGGCAACGTCGGGCTACTCAAGCACTCGTCGAATGTGCCGCAGATCGCGCTCTACCTGGGGGAACTGTTCACCAGGGCGGGTTTCCCCGCGGGCTGCTTCCAGACCCTGCTGATCGGCTCGGCGCAGGTTGAGCGGCTGCTGAGGGACGCCCGCGTGGTCGCGGCCACCCTGACCGGCTCGGAACCGGCGGGCCGTTCCGTCGCGTCGATCGCGGGCGGCGAGGTCAAGAAGACCGTCCTGGAACTGGGCGGCTCCGACGCCTACGTCGTGATGCCGTCCGCCGACATCGAGGGCGCGGTCTCGACCGCGGTCACCGCGAGGGTGCAGAACAACGGCCAATCCTGCATCGCGGCGAAGCGGTTCATCGTGCACGACGACGTGTACGACGAGTTCACCGGCCGCTTCGTGGCCCGCATGGAGTCCCTGCGAGTGGGGGACCCCATGGACGACTCGACCGACGTGGGGCCGCTCGCGACAGAGCAGGGACTCGGCGACCTGGAGAGGCTGGTGGCCGACGCGGTCGGGCGCGGCGCGCGGGTGCTGTGCGGCGGGGTGAGCCCGGACCGGCCGGGCTGGTTCTACGAGCCGACCGTGCTCACGGGCGTCACCCCGGAGATGAGGCTGTTCGGGGAGGAGGCGTTCGGTCCCGTCGCCTCGCTGTACCGGGTCGGGGACATCGATGAGGCCGTCACACTGGCCAACGGCACGTCCTTCGGACTCGGCGCGAACGCCTGGACCACCGACGAGATCGAGCAGGAACGCCTCATCGCCGACCTGGAGGCCGGAATGGTCGTCGTCAACGGCATGGTGGTCTCCTACCCGCAGCTGCCGTTCGGCGGCGTCAAGAACTCCGGGTACGGCAGGGAGCTGTCCGCACACGGCATCCGCGAGTTCTGCAACCTCAAGACCGTCTGGATCGGCTGAGCCGCCCGCGTGGCCTCCCGGCTCGTCAGGGAAGCGGGCGGGAGACGCCGAGGGGAGACGTCCTGGAGGAGGGAGGACGTCTGGGAAACCGGGGCGGGATCGTCCGAGCCTCGACGAGGGAGGCCGGGACACGGCAGCCCGGAGAAGTCGGGCGGGAGCGGCACGGACCGGCCCGCCAGGGGCGAACCCCCGGGGGTCGCGGGCCGGTCCGAGATCATGGGGTGGAACGGCGCAGCGCCACCGTGTCCTGCATGACTTTGGCGGGGGCGTGGCCGTCGATCAGCAGTCTGCGCATCAGTACCGCGATCTGGTGCATCGTATCGGGAGCGAACCCGCGGCGGGTCACCTCCTGGGTGCCGATCCGCAGGCCCCGCATCGGCTCGCCCGGAGCCTGGTCGGGCAGGCCGATGCCGCTGAGGTAAACGCCGCCCTCGGCGAGCAGCCGCGCCGCCTCGTCTCCGCCGCCGAACGCGGCGGCGTCGATCGCGACGTGGTGGGAGACCGTCCAGCCCAGGTGGGCCGCCGCGACGGCGAAGCCCTCCACGGCCAGCGCGGCGGCCAGGGCGCGGGCGTTCGCGATGCAGGCGTCGGCGTAGCCCGGACCGTTCGCGGCGTGCTCGGCCGCGGTGACGGCCAGCGGAGCCAGCCGTGAGGCGTCATAGTTAGCGGTCAGCCCAGGGTAGGCGGCGGCCGAGACCCGGCGCGCGAGGTCCTCCTCACGCGTCACGACGGCGCCTCCCGGCGGCCCGCCGAAAGACTTGTAGGTCGACATGGTCAGCAGGTGGGCGCCCTCCTCCAGCGGTCGCTGGAAGCGGCCGCCCGCGATCAGGCCGGCCATGTGCGAGGCATCGTAGACCAGCACCGCCCCCACCTCGTCGCACGCCGTCCTGACCCGCGCGACGTCGTGCGGGAACAGCATCAGGCTCGCTCCGATCACCACCAGGACGGGCCTGTGCTCGCGCAGGAACCCCGGCAGCGCGTCGTGGTCGATGCCGAACCGGGCCGCGTCGTAGGGCAGGTCGACCACGTGCAGGCCCCGGATCCCGGCGACGCCCTGGGCATGGTGGCTGGCGTGGCCGCCCGCGGCCTCGGGCAGCACCGCGATCGTGTCGCCGGGAGCGGCGAACGCGGTATAGCAGGCCAGGTTGGCCAGCGTCGCGCTCTGCAGCCTGACCTCGGCGAACTCCCCGCCCATCAGAGCCGCGACCTGAAGCGGGGCGAGCACCTCCAGTACGTCCAGCTCATCGAGGCCGGTCTGGAACTTCTCCCCGGGCCAGCCCATGGAGGGGCGGCTGCCCAGCGACAGCTCGTGGGCCGCCCTGGCCCGCTCGCTCATCGTGTTGGTGCCCGCGTAGAGCACGATGCCGTCCTCGTCGAGCCTGCCCTTGTGCTCGGCGAGCGCCGCGTCGACCAGCCGGACGACCTCGCCGAGGCCCAGGCCGTCCGTCTCGGCCTCCAGCTCCGCCAGACGCCGCTGTGCCCTGGACGACGCCCAGGGGGCGATTCGGCTCCGCTTCTCCACGCCGGTTCCTTTCGCGAGGCGACGCATGCGACGGTACGGCCCGCACCAAGACCAGTCATCGTCTTCCCAGCGGAGATCTTTCATACATCTGTAGGATTCGGTGATGATCGGCGATGATGTCCAGGACCTCCTCGACTCCCTGGCCGTGGCCGTGGGACGGGGCATGGCCGTGGACGATCCCGAGGGCCAGGTCGTCGCGCACAGCGTTCACCACGGTGAGGTCGATCAGGTCCGGGCCCAGGCGATCCTGTCCCGCTCCGTTCCCTCCGAGGTGAGGGCCTGGCAGGAGGCCCATGGGGTGGCCACGATCCGCGAGCCGGTCAGGGTGCCCGCCAACCCGGCGCTTGGTATGGCCGCGAGGCTCTGCGTGCCCCTACTCCACCAGGACAGGCGGGTCGGCCTGCTGTGGATCATCGAAGGGGAGGGGCCGCTGAGCGGGGAGGAGGAGGCGCGGGCCGTACGGGATGCGGCCGCCATCGCCGCCCTGCTCGACGACGGCGGGGGATCGGGCACGCTGCGCAGGCTCCTCGTCGGGGGGATCACGGCGGAGCGGGCCACGGGAGTGCTCGGCGAGGGGCCGCTGCGCCTCCTGGTCCTGCGCGGTGACCGGGAGGACCTGGGCAGGGCGGTTGACGACGAGCTCGCCAGGACGCGGCGCCCTCCCGTCTTCGCCATCCTCGACAGGCACGCCGTTCTGCTGCTCAACGGAGGTGAGGACGGTCCCGCGCTGGGAGGGCGGCTGATCGCCCGCACCGGGGGAGTCGCGGGGGTCAGCGCCGTGCACGCCGGGCTCGGATCGGTCAGGAAGGCCTACCGGGAGGCGGTCGCCGCGGCCAGGGCGGCGGCGGCGGAACTGGCGCTCGGGCCGGTAGCCTGCTGGCCTGACCTGGGCGTCTACCGGCTACTCGCCGAACCCGCGGCGACCCCTCTCGGCCCGCTGCGCGAGCACCCGGCCCTCGCCGTCACGCTCGAAACCTATCTGGACAGCGGCGGAGACGCACAGGAGACCGCCAGGTTGCTCCACCTGCACCGGACGAGTCTCTACTATCGCCTGGCCAGGATCGAGGAGGTCACCGGGCGCAGCCTGAAGGATGGAGCCGACAGGTTAGAACTCCATCTCGCGCTGAAGCTGGCTCGCTGGAATGCGGTGTAGTGGCGGATAAACCGGGCAAAGCTCTGCGGTGCGGCAGTTGGTCAGCGAGATCTTCAGCATCGTTGTCGTTCTCGGCCTCTTCGGCCTGGCGGCACTCCTCGTCTCCGTGATCGTTCTCGTCACACTGGTGGTGCTCGCTGCGTCGACCGTCCTCGGACGGCGGAGTCGTCCCTAAAACCTGTCTGACAAGGCGTGGCTCGAGCTCACCGACGACCTGTTGACCAACCCACCAACCACGATCAACGGTGGACTCGCCCTTCCGGGCGACAACCCGCATGCGGAGTCCTCGCAGTCGCAGTGTCGCGGCCGCGGTGACTCGAACGGGCTTCTGGCCGGGGAGAAGCTCCAGGCGCCATCGGGTGGCGATGGTGGCCAGGATGAGGATGGCCTGGACACAGCTGTACTGATCGCCGATGCACTTGCGGGCGCCGCTGCCGAAAGGGATGAACGCGTTGCTCGGCCGGGGCATGTAATCCGAGTAACGCGCATCTGTCCAGCGATCGGGGTCGAAGGACGCCGGATCGCGGTATTGGTCGGGACGGTGGTGGATCAGGTAGGGGCTGAAGACGACGATGGTCCCGGCGGGGAGAGGGTAGTCACCCAACGTGGTGTCGGCCGTGACGGTGCGGGTGACCAACCAGGCAGGCGGCCGCAGTCTCAGGGTTTCGGTGACGATCCGGCTGGTCACCCTCAGCTGAGGCAGGTCGTCAACGCGGGCGGGCCGGTCGCCGCCCACCCGAAGCCGCACGCGGGGCGGACGGGAGTCTCTGTCCCTTCAGGGCGGAGTGGATGTCAACTGGTCCTGGCGTGCTCTCCCGCCCGCAAGACGTCGCCCGGGTAGGGATCGTCCTCGGCGGTCCCGCCGGGGCTCTTGTGCGCTTCGCGCTCCCTGTGCTCCTCGTTGAGCAGGAGCGACAGCCCCGGAGCGTCCTCGACGAAGCGCAGGGTCTTCTCCAGGCAGACGATCGACCCCCGATCGGGACGGCTGACGAAACGGATGTCGTCGGCCAGAGCCTTCATGATGAGCAGGCCTCGGCCATGCTCGGACGTGGGGGAGGGGAAACGCGTCCCCGAGAAGTCGAAGCCGTTGCCCGTGTCCACCACTTTGATGACGCAGCGGTCGCTGAAGAGCTCGGTGCTCACCATGTAGTCGTCACTCGGTGTCGCGTGTTGGATCACGTTGGAGCACGCTTCGGAGAGCATGAGCAGGATGTCCTCGCGAACCTGTGGTTCGACCCCCAGTGCGCGGAGCGACGCGTCCAGCAGCTGCCTGATGACGGGAACACTCGCGGCGTCACGCGGTAGACGTAGCGCGATTGTGGCCTCCACGGTCCCTCCTTCGCAGTCGACCTCTAGCGACCTCTGGAGCCCTGCCCCACTCCGCCCGTCCTAACCGGGGTGAGGCGGGCACATCTCCTCCTCCCGGTGCGGGCGGGGGCGGAGCGCACGACCGTGTCCTTCAGGGGGCGGTCATGCCCGCGGTGCCGGAATGTCCGTGAGACGCGGGCATTCCGGGACGCATCTTGCGCCTGCGCAGGCCGGACGCGATCAGCCGCGCGAGGAGCTCCCGCGAGGAGACCGCCTCGGCCCCCAGGGAGACCGCCCGCTCGTAGACGGTCTCCGGAACGTCGTAGTGGTCACGGTCGAACGCCCGGGGCGGTGTGCCCAGCAGGGCGGCGAAGGCGTGCAGTTCCTCGGTCGAGCTGTCGCTGACCAGGTGGGACCAGAGCAGGCCACGGGGACCCGGCCAGTTCGGCGGGTCGATGAGGACGCTCACCTGCGCAGCAGGTCGAGCGCGACCTCGAGGGCGGCGGCCCTGCGCTCGTCCTCGTCGATCGTGTCGTCCCTGAAGACGAACCAGGACGCGTGCAGGACGAACAGGGACATCGAGTTCCTCAGCCGGGTGGCCGTCGAGTCGCCCGGCTCGACGAGGAAGGTGATCACCTCGAACATCCGGTCGCGGGTCTGCTCCATCACCGGGTGATTCTTCAGCGAGGTCTGGTTGCGCTCGAAGAAGCGCATGATCTCGCGGTGCTTGCCCCGGTGCAGGCTCTCGGAGTAGCGGCGGATCAGCTCGCGCCGGGTCTCCTCGGTGCGGGGCTGGGCCTTGGCCCAGTCGAGCAGTTCCTCGACCGAGCGCAGCCGGGTTTCGGCCAGGCTGGTGACAATCTCGTCCTTGCTCTTGAAGTGGTAATAGAGGGCGGCCTTGGTCACGCCGAGTGTCTCCGCTATCTCGCGGAGCGAGGTCGCCTCATAGCCCTGCTCGATGAAGAGTTTCAGGGCGATTTCCTGGATGCGAGTCCGGGTATCGGCGTTTTCCCTCATGGTTCCCTTTACGGTGAAATCGACTTGACGGCCGGTAAGTAGGCGCCCTACATTTCCGATCATATCCGACACTTGCCGGTCGGCAAGTAAGCAAGATCATCTCTACAGGGGGCGACAGAAGTGACGGAGACCGCGACCGCACCGGCGCGGCAGCGTGAGGTCATGGTGGTGCTGCCGGGCTTGATGCTCGCGATGGTCCTGGCCATGCTCGACAACATGATCGTCGGTACGGCGATGCCCCGTATCGTGGGCGAGCTGGGCGGTCTGACCCACCTCTCCTGGGTGGTGACCGCCTATGTGCTCGGCACCACCGTATCAACTCCCATCTGGGGCAAAATCGGCGACCTGTACGGCAGGAAGAACATCTTCCTCGCCTCCATCGTGATCTTCATGATCGGTTCCGCGCTCTGCGGCATGGCCGGATCCGAGATGTTCGGCGGCCCCGCCGACGGTATGGGGCAGCTCATCGGCTTCCGCGCGCTTCAGGGGCTCGGCGCGGGCGGTCTGATGGTCAACGCCATGGCGATCATCGGTGACCTCGTCCCGCCGCGCGAGCGCGGTCAGTATCAGGGCATCATGGCCGGTGTGATGTCGCTCGCGATGATCGCGGGCCCGCTGGTCGGCGGTTTCATCACCGACCACCTCAACTGGCGCTGGGCCTTCTACGTGAACCTGCCCATCGGGTTCCTCGCCCTCGCGGTCCTGGTGGCCAAGCTCAAGCTCCCCACGTATCGCACCCAGCACCGCATCGACTGGCTCGGCGCGGTCCTGCTCTCCGTCGGTATCACCGCGCTGGTTCTCATCACCACCTGGGGCGGCAACGACTACGAATGGGGCTCGCCGCAGATCCTCGGGCTGGCCGTGGCCGCCGTGGTCAGCCTGGTGATCTTCGTCCTGGTCGAGCGCCGTGTCACCGAGCCGATCATGCCGCTCAACGTGTTCCGCAACCGCAACTTCACGCTGATCTCCCTGGTCGGCTTCCTGCTCGGCTTCGCGATGTTCGGCGCCATCAACTTCCTGCCGCTGTTCCAGCAGACCGTCCAGGGCGCCTCGGCCACCAACTCGGGCCTGCTCCTGCTGCCGATGATGGCCTCGGCCATGGTGATCTCGCTGTTCGTCGGCCGGGCCATCACCAAGACCGGCAAGTACAAGATCTACCCGGTCCTCGGTGGTGTGATCATGGCGATCGCCATGTGGCTGCTCTCCACGCAGACGGTCGACACCCCCTCGTGGCAGACCGGCGTGTACATCGCGGTGCTCGGCCTCGGCATGGGCTTCCTGATGCAGACCACCATGCTGATCGCGCAGAACAGCGTCGAGCAGAAGGACCTGGGCGTCGCCAGCAGCGCCTCGACCTTCTTCAGGTCCATCGGAGGCTCGTTCGGCGTCTCGCTGTTCGGTGCGATCTTCAACAACCAGCTCACCTCCAACCTGTCGAGCAAGCTGGGAGCGGCCGCCGGTGAGAAGCTCACCTCGGGCGGCGGTCAGTTCAACCCGGCGGCCCTGCACCAGCTGCCCCCGGCCGTGCGGACCGGCTTCCTCGAGTCGCTGGCCGGGTCGATCGGCAGCGTGTTCTCCTGGGCCATCCTGTTCGCCGTCCTGGTGCCGGTGTTCGCCGTCTTCATCAAGGAGATCCCGCTGCGCAGCGGCCAGGAGAAGGGCGCCGAGGCCGAAGCCCCGGTCGCGGTGCTCGACTGAGCAAGTCGTGACCCAGTGAGAGCCAAGTCGCCCCGCGCAGACTGGGCGGCATGGACAGCACAGCAAGCGCAGCAACCACAGCGACGACCATGACCGCCGCCGGGTACCTCACCCGGCGGCCCAGGGCCGGGGACGCAACCGACATCCACCAGCTGATCTCCCTGTGCGACACGCAGGTGATCGGCAAGGCGGACATGACCCTCGACGACGTCACCGACCAGCTGAACGAGCCCGCCTTCGACCGGGAGACGGACGGGTGGGTCGTGCACGACGGGTTGGGACGCCTGGTCGCCTGGGCGTGGGCCTGCGGCAAGGGCACCGGTGACAACGTGGACGTCGACGTGGTCGTGCACCCGGAAGCGCCCGAGCTCACCGGCCCCCTGTGGGACACCGTGATCGCGCGGGCGGCCGAGATCGCCGCCGGGCTGGGCCACGACAGGGCCGTGGTCGACATCGGTCTGTATCGGGAGGACAGCGGCAAACGCGCCATCGCCGCCGCCCGCGGCTTCGTCGCCGCGACGAGCTTCATCCGTCTCCTGGTCGACCACGGCGCCTCGGTTCCCGAGCCCGCCCTCCCGGCCGGGGTGACAGTTCACCACGGGGTGACCGAGGAGGTGCGGCGCGAGGGGCACGCCGTACAGCAGGCCGGTTTCGCCGAGCACTTCGGGTTCACCCCGAAGGACTACGACGAGTGGTACGCCGACCTGGACTCCTCGGCCAGCACCGACTGGGCGCAGCTCGCCGTCGCGCGCGTCGACGGCGAGCCCGCCGCGATGCTGCTGGGCACCGACGCCTTCGCCGGGGACGAGAACTCGGGCTACGTGCGCCAGCTCGCGGTACTGCCCGGCTTCAGGGGGCGCGGCCTCGGCCGTTTCATGCTGCGCAAGGCGTTCGCCGCCGACGCCGCGCGCGGGCGGGTCGGCACTTACCTCCATGTGGACGCGAACAACAGCACCCCCGCCCTGGATCTGTACCTGTCGGTCGGCATGCGGCAGGTGCTGGCCATCGACGTCTGGCGCAGGACCGTCTGACTCCGCGGACACGCCGCGGGTACGGGCCCCCTCGCCGTACCCGCGGAACCCGTCCGCCGAACCCCGAGCCCATCAGGACGCTCCCAAGCCCGTCACCCGCGTCCCGGGGACGGTCACCGCCGCAGCAACGGCAGCGAGCAGAGCCCGGCGGCCAGGACCGTGGCCGCCAGCGTCACGCCGATGTTCGTGATCGACCCCCCGCTCAGGTACAGCGTGCCGAGCGTGGCCACGCCGACGACCTGGCCGAGCTGGGTCACCATGACGAACAGCCCACTGGCGTCCGGGGCGTCCTCGGGGGCCACGTGGGTGAGCGCGATCGCGAGCACCGGGCTGAAAACCCCGCCCAGGCCGAACCCGGCCACGGCCTGGGCGATCGACAGGAGCGGCTGGCCGTGGTCGCCGCCGCTCAGCGCGACCGCCATGCCCAGGTAACCCAGCGCGGCCACTGCGAAGGAGGCGACGACCATGCGCCGTCTCAGCCGCTCGGGGACCCGCCGCCAGTTGAGGCTCGCCGCGGCGAACGCCACCGCGCTGGGGATGAAGGTCAGGCCCGCCTGCAGCGGGCTGTCCCCCAGCGTTCCCTGCAGGTACTGGGCGAAGCTGAACAGGAACCCGCCGTAGACCGTCATCATCCCGAAGACGGCCAGCACGGAGGGGATCACACCCCGGGCCTTGAGCACCCGCGACGGCACGAGCGGGGCGGAGGCCCGCCGCTCGACCAGCACGAAGACTCCCACGAGCGCCACGCTCGCGGCCATCGAGAGCCAGCCCCACAGCGGCCAGTCCTGCTCGTGGCCCAGCACCAGCGGAACCACCAGAAGGCTCACCGCCAGCGAGAGCGTGACCAGGCCCGGCAGGTCCAGGGGGCGGTGGCGCTGCGGACCGCCGGAGGGCAGCAGTCTCGCGCCCACGACGAGCAGGCCGAGCCCGATCGGCACGTTCACCAGGAACACCGGGCGCCACGCCGTGCCGAACAGGTCGGCGGAGACCAGCACGCCGCCCAGCACCTGACCGATCACGGCGGCCCCCGAGATCACCGTGGCGTACAGGCTGAGCGCACGGGCCCGCGCGGCTCCTTCGAAGTTCGTCTGGATCATGCTCAGCACCTGGGGCACCATCAGGGCGGCTCCCGCGCCCTGGAGGAGTCGGAAGGCGATGAGCTGCTCGGCCGAGACGGCCAGGCCACAGGCAAGGGAGGCGGCGGTGAACCCGGCAAGGCCGTAGAGGAACAGACGGCGCCCGCCGTAACGGCCGCCGAGGCGGGCACCGGTGATCAGCAGCATCGCGTAGGCGATGGTGTATCCGGAAATGATCATCTGGAGTCCTGAGCCAGACGCGCCCAGGTCGGAACGGATCACCGGAGAGGCGACGTTGACGATGGAGACGTCCAGGATCGCCATGAACTGCCCGGTCAGAATCACCGTCAGCAGCCAGGGGACACGAGGAGGAGCCACCGGAGCCGCGGGGGCCTCGGTGGTCGGTAGCGCGGTCATGAGAAAGACTGTGGGGCCACGCCGATACCGGTAACGAGAGTCTGCTGATCCTGGTACCGGCAGCACCTGGCAGACGGCCTCGGCGTCGGCCAGCATGGGGGAGTGACCGTGATCCAGCCGCGTGCCCGTAGGACGGAGCTCGCCTCATTCCTGCGCAGTCGTCGCGACCGTTTGACCCCCGACGACGTCGGCCTGCCCCCGGGGCTGCGCCGCCGTACCCCGGGGTTGCGGCGCGAGGAGGTCGCTCTGCTCGCCGGGGTCGGCGTCACCTGGTACACCTGGCTGGAGCAGGGCAGGCCGATCAACGCCAGCGTGCAGGTGCTCGACGCAATCTCCCGCACCTTTGGCCTGGACGCGGCGGAGCGCGAGCACCTCTACCGGCTCGCCGACGTGCCCGCCGTACCGGAGCCGGACACCTGCGGCGGCCTCGAACCGGAGACCCAGGGCATCCTCGAGCACCTCAACCCGCTGCCCGCGGCGGTCTACAACGGTCGTTACGACCTGCTGGCCTGGAACCAGACCTACAACGCGCTGTTTCCCAACATGACCCTGCAGCCTCTCACGACCCGCAACGCGCTCTGGCAGATCTTCGTCACCCGCAACTGCTGCAGCCCGGTGGTCAACCGGGAGGACGAACTGCCACAGATGGTGGCGACCCTGCGGGCGGGCTTCGGGCGGCATCTCGGCGAGCCGTCCTGGACCGACTTCGTCCGCAGGCTGTCGGCCGCGAGCCCGGAGTTCGCCCGGATGTGGGCGGCGCACGACGTGGCCAGGCCGGGAAGCCGCATGAAGATCTTCCGGCACTCCGAGATCGGGCAGGTGCGCACGATCTCCACGAGCATGGCTCTGGCGTCACCGCCGGACACGCGGATGGTCGTCTACACGCCGCTCGACGACGAGAGCCGGGAGCGCATCGCCTGGATCAGGACGCGCCCCAAGGTCACGCCGATGCCCGTCCACAGCCACTGACCCGCGCCCGCGGGAGCGGGAGCCTCTCTCAGTGGGCCGTGACCCGGTGCTTCGACAGGTGGGCCAGCACGGCCTGGTTGGCCTCCCAGCCGTCGGGGAACTTCACCGGCACGCCGAGCTGGACCGGCTCGGCGGAGGGATGGGCGTCCAGCAGCTCGGGGATGCCCGCCCTGGCGACCACGACACAGGCGTGCCGGTGCCGTGAGGCCAGCACGCACAGTCGTCCCGACTCCAGGTGGAAGGCGGTGGCGTCACGGCGTCCGGACAGCGGATGGAGCACGATCGTCACGTCGTACTCCCGTCCCTGGAGCCGGTTCGCGGTGTCCACCGTGATCTCCTCGGGCACCCCGGCGGCGCGGATCGCGGCGACCTGGTCGCGGTGCGCGGCGCCAATGGCGATCCGGTCGGCCGTCACCCGATGGCTGCCGCGCTCCGAGTGCGCGACGGGCGCCCGCTGCAGCAGCCGTACCGCCAGCACCGCGACCGCCTGCACGGCCTCAGCGTCCGTGCGCACGGTGTGGCGGCTCGGCAGCTCGTACAGCGCCCAGCCCGAGGCGGCCGCCTCCTCGAGGGCCCGGTCATAGGAGGTGCGCATGCCGTTCACAGTCAGCTCCAGCGACCGCTCGGCGTGTCCGGTCCCCGCCTTGAACCCGGTGAACGGGTAGAACGCCTCGGAGACCACCGGCGCCGCCGAGGCGGGCAGTCGCCAGGAGACCGGCAGCCGGTGCACCGGCAGGTCGGGATTGTGCCGCAACAGCACGGAGACCGCGCTCTGCACCGGGTCCCAGGACAGGCCCGCCCAGCGCTCGCCGTCCACGATCGAGAACGGGTCGAGCTGGCCGGGGTCGCCGACGAACAGCGACCGCTCGAACAGCGAGGCGATGCGCAGCAGCTTGTCCGAACGCATCTGGTAGGCCTCGTCCACGATCGCCCACGGCCAGGTCCTGTCGCCGACCCAGGCCCACTTGTCCGCGGTGGCGATCACCACCGCCGGGTCGCCCAGGTCGGGCAGCTTGCCCGCGACCGAGACGTTGGGGTGACCGAGGACACGGGCGGGCGTGACGTAACCGCTCGCCGACAGGCGGCCGATCGTGAGGTCGGGATGCCCGGTCGCCAGCCGGTCGACCAGGTCGTCCACCTGCTCGTTGGTCTGCGCGACGATCATCAGCGGCTCGCCCGTCTCGGCGATGTGCGCGGCCGCCCTGACCACCAGGGTGGACTTGCCCGCTCCCGGCGGGGAGTCGACGACCACGCCCCGGTTGCGGGGAAGGTCGGCCAGGACCGCGTCGACGACGGCCGCCGCCTCCTGCTGCGGCGTCACGCGGGCGCTCCCGCGCGGCGCGCCTCCCGGTGCACGTTCACGACCACTCCTCCTGCGCGTCCTCGTCGCTCGGCACGTACTCCTGCGGTGGGCCGCCGTGCGTCCACGGCGTCAACTCGGGGTCGGGGAGCGCGGCCGAGGACTGGAAGTCGTCGGTCAGCGAGGTGTAGGCGACCCGCTCGCCGAGCTCGGGAACCGAGCCCGGTGCGGGCGTCCTGCCTCTGCCCATCCCCTTGGTGATCTTCAGGGTGACCTCGCCGCCGGTGATCTCGACGATCTCGGCGGCGTGCCCGCGCCGCTCCGGGCTGCCGACCGTGGTGCCCGGCGCCAGCCGTACCGGGTCGGCGGTCTTGACCGTGATCAGCGGCCTGAGCTTGCGCGAGCGGCCCTCTCCCTCGGTGTGCTCTGGGTCGGCGGACGTGATCGTCCCGGCGAACGCCTCGCCGGTCAGCCGATACTCGGCCATGACCAGCGGATCGTCGTAGGCTCGCTGCACGTCGTAGCTCGCCCGCGCTCTTTCGAGGCCCGCGAGCCGCGCCGCGGCGCCGACCGCGCCGTCCCTGCGCGCCTGCGGCGGCCCGCCCTCGGCCATCCGCTCGACGAACCGGCTGAACGATCCCCGGTCGACGTCCCAGCGGTCCCGAACCCGCGCCCCCTCGGGCAGCGCGCGCAGCAGCTCGACGGCTCGCCACATCAGCCGCCACGTCGGTTCGAGCTGGGTGCGCAGCGCCTGGGTCACGCGCTCGACGGCGCGCTCGGTCGGGGCCTCCTCGTAGGCGTTCACGGCGGGGGCGAGCACCTCGTTGTCGAAGCCCGGGTCGGTCGCGGGCCCCGCGGGCGGCCACAGCAGCGGATCCTCAGCCTCCTCCGCTGCCCGGGGGCCGGTCATCCCCGCAGGAGGGGCGATCCATCCGAGCAGCGCGGCCAGGTTTGCGTCCTCGAGGCCGCTCTGCCCGGTCGCCCAGTGCAGGCCGAGTGTCTCGGTCGCCGCGAGCAGCAGGCAGGAGCCTGGCTGCTGCGACCTGTCGGCGAAGTAGGTCAGCCATCGGCCGAGCAGCGGCACTGACGGGTGCACCGGATAGGGCCCGTCGGCCCTGCGGAACCGGGTCGAACGGCCGAGCAGCCCAAGGAAGGCCACCGCCTGCCGGTTCGGCACCAGGATCTGCGGGGCGTCGAGGCACCGTTCGTACGGCTCCGCGCCTTTTCTCTCGACGGTCTCGGTGGCCTTGCCGAACCCCTCCACGTACGGCAGCACCACCTCGGCCAGCTCGGCCGCGAAGGTGAACCGCAGGTCCCGGTTACGCGGCTGCGGCACCACGAGCAGCCGGGGATGGCCGGGATCGGTGCCGACCATGGCGGCCAGGGGGGCCGCGGCCTCGCCGGCGAGCCTGAGCGGGATGAACACCATCGGATGCGGGGCCAGATGGCAGTGCCTGACCGTGGTGATCGGCTGCGCGACCCCGTCCCGGATGGCGCGCAGCTGCGCCAGCGCCGTCAGCGCGCTCATCGCAGGCACTCCTCGCGCAGCCGGTCCGCCATGCGGAGCAGACGGGCGATTTCCTCCTGGCCCTCCGCGGGCTCCAGAGTGCCCTCCGCGAGGCCGAGCGCCTCCGCCATGCCGGAGACGCCGCCCAGCTCGTCGCGTACCTGACGGCCGAGCAGGTCGGTCGAACCGTTCTCCCTGGCCTCGTCGCGGCAGAACATGCACATGTCGCAGGTGGACAGACAGTCGGGCGCGTACCGGGCGGGCACCTGGCACAGCGCCTCGGCCAGTTCCCGCGCCGAGCGGGTCGGCACGCCATCGCAGTCGGGGGCGAGGTCGAAGGTGAGCCCCTCGGGGATCCCGTCGAGCAGGCGGTCGACCCGGGTCATCCGGGCGAGCTGCCGCCTGAGCACCGCGAGCTGCTTGCGCACGTCGACCAGCGTCGCCGTAGGCCGGTTGGCGAAGTTCTCCGGGCAGACCAGCACCACGTCGTGGGAGACCAGCTCAGGGGAGTGTCCCAGGCCGGCCAGCAGCTCGCGCAGCGCCAGCACGTAGACCGCGGCCTGCCTGGCCGCGGCGGCGACCTTCTGCGGCTCGGCCTGCCCGTCGATCACGCCGAACGACTTGATCTCCACGATGTGGAAGCGCCCGCCGAGCTGGAAGGCGACCACGTCCGGCTCCAGGTAGCAGGTGTGCCCGGCGATCTCCAGGCTGAGCAGCGGATGGTCGTAGAAGACCGCGTTGTCCTCGCCCTCCCGGACGGCCCTGTCGATTAGCGCCCTGGTGTGGGAGTGACGCAGATGGGCGCCGACGCTCTCCACGTCCTGGTAGCCGACCTGGGCGACGGGCAGCCCGAGCAGCTCGCGCAGCAGCCGCAGCAGTTCGGCGCAGCCGTTCTCCTTCACCAGCGCCTCGAACACGTTTCCCCGGGTGATCGCGAACTGGGACTGGCCGAACGGGGCGGGGAAGCCCAGGTGCCTGGCCGTACTGTCCTTGTCGACGCCCGCCGCGTCCAGCAGCGCTCTGCGGGCGCAGCCGGGGTTGGCGGCCAGCGCCGCGATGGCGCGGGCGTCGTGCGGGCGCGACGGCACGGGCCCGCGCAGTTCGTTCAGCCTGCCGTTCAACTTGCCCCCCTCAGAGTGTTCATGGCGGCGGCGCCGAACAGGCGCTCGACGTCGGGCAGCTGCCTGCCCGCCCGCGCCGCGACCTCGGCCCGCTGCGCGGCGTCCGCCGCGCGGTGTACTTCCAGCTCGGCGTGCGCCGCGCGGATCGCGGTCGCCGGATCCGCGGGCGCGAAGCCCTGGACGGCGCCGGGGATGTTCTGCGCCATCCTCGACAGCAGCCGCAGCGCGCCCTGTGGAGGGTCGGAGAGGCGGGCGAGGTGCTCGGCGACGCGCATGGTCGAGGTGAGGAAGTCCACGCGCGGGCTCAGCGGCCCGAGCACCCGCCGCTCCTGCTCCCAGGTGCTGTCGGCGAGCAGCCCCCTGACGGGAGAGAGGCGGTCGGTCAGCGCGGCGCACAGGTAGTAGGGGCGGGCGTACGGGTCGCTGCGGAAGGAACGTTCCTCGTCCCTGCGGAGACTGGTGAGCTGGGGGCCGCGCAGCGCGCGGGAGAAGAACGCGTCGTTCACCGCCACGATCAGCTTGGCGGCGGCCGGAACGCCCAGCAGGGCGAGCGCCTGGTGCACCTGCTCCCTGATGGGCAGCAGCGAGGTCTCCGGCTCGCGCGAGGGCCGTTCCGGCTCCTCGGCGGAGATCGCCTGGTCCCAGGCCTGCTCGGCCCTGCGCAGGTCCCCCCGTAGCGACCGGGCCAGCGAGTTCTCCTTCGCCTTCACCGCGCGCCGCACCTCGGCGCGGAGCTCGGTTATTCGCCGCTCCAGCGCGTCCAGTGATTCACTCACGGCACGGAGCGTAACAGGAGTTCCACCAGTCTCCCCTGAATTCCAGCGAATTCCAGTATTGAGGCCGTTGTGTCGCGTGGTGATACCGGATGAAAGGGGTATTTATCGCACTATTTGGTCATTCATTCCGGTTGTCCGCGCCGGAATTAGCCTCCCGTGCCGTCCTTCCGCTGTCATGCGCCTCCAGGAAGGCCGATCCCGGCGGGCAGCGGGCGGGAGTGCACCACGTCCAGCCGGGAGACGGCCCTGGTGAGCACGACGTAGAGCCGGTTCAGGCCCCTGGACTCCGCCTCTGCGATGGCGGCGGGCTCGGCCACGACCACGTGGTCGTACTCCAGCCCCTTGGCCATCGTCGCGGGCACGGCGGTGACGCGGGTGTCCGCGGATTCCTCGCCGAGCACGGCGACCTCGACGCCCGCGGCCCTGAGCGCTCCGGCCAGTGCCTCGAGGGCGTCGTCCGCGGCCATCACCGCGATCGAGCCGTCGTGGCCGAGGGCGTCGCGCACCGCGTCGACCACCGCCGTGAGGAGATCGGGCGCCTCGCTGATCCTGAGCCGCCCGTCGCTCCGGAACGAGCGCGTCCTGGGTACGTCGACCGCCAGCCTCTCAAGCAGCCGGTTGGCGAGCGTGACAACGGCCCCCGGCACCCGGAAACCGGTCGTCAGGACCACCAGCTCCGCCTCGGGCTTGCCGAGGTCGGCGAGCTGCTCGGGCCAGCCCATCGCCGCCCACGGAGTGGTGCCCTGCGCCAGGTCGCCGAGCACGGTGATCGAGCCGTGCTCGCTCCTGCGCGCGATGACCCGGCACTGCATGGCCGACAGGTCCTGCGCCTCGTCGACGATGACGTGACCGTACCCTCGAGGCCGTTCGACGAGGCCCGCGACCTCGTCGATGAGCACGGCGTCCGCCGCCGACCACCTGGCGCTCCTGAACGAACGCGGAGGCCGCGCCCACAGGATCGCCGACTGCTCGTCGGGGGTGAGGATCCCGTCCGCTGCCCTGGCCAGCGAGGCCGGGTCGCCGAGCAGCTCCGCCACGACCTCCTGCGGCCGTGCCACGGGCCACACCGTGTCCAGGAACTGCCTGACCGCCCTGCTCGTCCTCCTGGTCCATGCCGCGTCGGCGGTCCAGCCGCGCATCTCCGCCTGCCCTCGTATGACGCCGACGACGCGCGACAGCACGCGGTCGCGCCCGATCCCGTACGGCGTTGCCTCCCGCGCGGCGTCGTCCACGATGCGGTACAGCTCCTCCCCGTGAACCCGCCAGCGGTGGGCGCCCTCGGGCACGGTGAGCGGGCCGGAGGGGCGGCCGATCCGCCCGTAGAGCGCCCTGCGCAGCACCTGCGCCATCCGGGCGTCGTGCTTCACCGTCGCGGCCGTCTCGCTGTCCGTGCCGCGCGGCGGCTCTCGCGTCAGCAGCCGCTCCAGGGTCGTCTGCTCGACGTCGACCTCGCCGAGCGCCGGGAGAACGGCGGAGATGTAACCGAGGAACGCCTGGTTGGGGCCGAGGATCAGCACCCCGTTTCTGGAGAGCCGCTGCCTGTGGGTGTAGAGCAGGTAGGCGGCGCGGTGCAGCCCGACGGCGGTCTTGCCTGTGCCCGGCGCCCCCTGGACGCAGATGGACTCCCCGAGCTCGGCGCGGACCAGCTCGTCCTGCTCGGGCTGGATGGTGGCGACGATGTCACGCATCGGGCCGACACGGGGCCGCTCGATCTCCTCGGCGACGATCCGGCTCGCCGGGCCGGGAACCCCGCCGTCGCCGAGACGCTCGTCCTCGAAGCCCGTCAGGATGGTGTTCCCCGACCAGCCGAAACGGCGGCGTACCGCGACGCCGCAGGAGTCATGGGCGTCGGCCCGGTAGAACACCCTGGCGACCGGTGCGCGCCAGTCGATCACCAGCGGCTGCCGCCCCGTCCCGCCCGAGATGTGCCGTCGTCCTATGTAGTACCGCTGTCCCCGGTGGTCGCCCGCGTCCGGGCCCGCGCCGAAGTCGAGACGGCCGAAGAACGCGGGCCCCTCCGGCTCCTCGCTCAACTCCTTCGCGAGGCTCTTGAGATGGCGTCCCAGTCTCTCCGCGCTGTAGCGGTCACCCGCCACGTGCTCGCCGACGACGACGTTGAGGTGTGCGCCGTCGAGCATCCGGCGCAGGGCCGCCCTGCACGCGTCCAGGTAGGCCAGTTCCGCGTCGAGTCCCGTCCCGGTCACCAAGCATCACCCCTAAAAGTTAACCGAGTTAAGATATTAACCCGGTTGTGCTTCTGTTAGGTTGAACGGGTGACAGGACTCCGGGAGCGCAAAAGGCAGCAGGTCCACGACGCGATCTCCACAGCGGCGATCACCCTGTTCCTTGAGCGAGGGTTCGACGAGGTGTCCGTCGCCGAGGTCGCGGCGTCCGCCGGGATCTCGAAGCCGACGCTGTTCAAGTACTTCGCGGCGAAGGAGGACCTCGTCCTGCACCGGATCTCCGACCACCAGGGCGAAGCGGCCGGGGTCGTACGGCGACGCAGCCAGGACGAGACACCACTGGCCGCCCTCCACCGCCACTTCCTGGCGGGACTGGAGCGGCGCGACCCCGTGACGGGGCTCAACGACGACAAGACGGTGCTCGCCTACCACCAGATGGTCTTCTCAACCCCCAGCCTGGCGGCCAGGGTCTCCCACTACATGGCCGTGGACGAGGAGGCGCTCGCGGAGGCTCTCGGGGAGAGCACGGACGAGCTGACCGCGCGGCTCGTCGCCGCCCAGGTGCTCGCCGTACAACGGGTGCTGGCCCGGAGGAACTGGGCGAGACTCGCCAAGGGGGAGACGGCCGACGAGGTCCACCCGTCGGCGGTCGCCGCCGCCGACCGCGCGTTCGCCCTGCTGGAGTCGCCGTAGAACCGGATGGAAATCAGGCGGACACCCCTGGACGGGCTTTCTGGCCGGGGGATTCCACGGGGCCTCGCCGACGGCACGGGTGTTCACGGACGAGGAGGTGGGGCGCCCGGGGCGTCCGGCCGTGGCCGGAGGTGGGCGGCCATCAGGAGCCCGACGGGAAGCGCGTGCCGGAGGGCGCCGCGCTCGCGGCACCCCCCGGCACGTGAAGACGTCCCCCGAAGGGGCGGGATCAGCCGCTCAGCCGCCGATCTCGGAGCGGTCGCCGGACCACAGGGTGTGGAAGCTCCCCTCCCGGTCCGTCCGCTGGTAGGTGTGCGCGCCGAAGAAGTCCCGCTGCCCCTGGATCAGCGCGGCGGGCAGACGCTCGGCACGCAGCGAGTCGTAGTAGGCCAGCGCGGTCGAGAAACCCGGTGCGGGGATGCCCAGCTCGGCCGCCTTCGCCACGACCCGCCGCCACGAATCCTGCGCGAGCCCCAGCGCCTCGACGAAGAGCGGCGCGGTCAGCAGGGTCACCGGCGGGGTCTCCGCCGCGTAGGCCTCGCGGATGCGGTCGAGGAAGACCGCCCTGATGATGCAGCCGCCACGCCAGATCGTGGCCAGCGCGCCCGGGTCGACGTCCCAGCCGTACTCGGCGCTTCCGGCGTTGATCTGGTCGAACCCCTGGGCGTAGGCGATGATCTTCGACGCGTACAGCGCCCGCCGCACATCCTCGACGAAGCTCTCGCCGACCGGTCCCGCGGGCACGCCCGCCGGACCGGGCAGACCGCGGGCGGCCTCCCGCAGGCCGACGTGACCGGAGACGGAGCGGGCGAACACGGCCTCCGCGATGCCGCTCACCGGAACGCCCAGGTCCAGCGCGATCTGCACCGTCCACCGCCCGGTGCCCTTCTGCTCGGCCCGGTCGGCGATCACGTCCACCAGCGGCCTGCCGGTCGCGGCGTCCACCTGCCGGAGCACCTCGGCGGTGATCTCGATGAGGTAGGAGGACAGCTCGCCCCGGTTCCACTCGTCGAAGATGTCGGCGAGCTGCGCCGGGTCCAACCCGAGCCCCTGCCTGAGCAGGTCGTACGCTTCGGCGATCAGCTGCATGTCGGCGTACTCGATGCCGTTGTGCACCATCTTGACGAAATGACCGGCACCGTCGGGGCCGATGTGCGTGCAGCACGGCACGCCGTCGACCTTCGCCGCGATGTCCTCGAGCAGCGGGCCGAGCGCCGCGTACGACTCCTCGGAACCGCCCGGCATGATGCTTGGCCCGAGCAGCGCGCCCTCTTCGCCGCCGGAGACACCGGCGCCGACGAAGTGGATTCCCCGCTCCCGCAGTGCCGCCTCCCGCCTACGGGTGTCGAGGAAGTGCGCGTTCCCTCCATCCACGAGCATGTCACCCGGTTCGAGCAGCGGGGCGAACTCCTCGATCACCGCGTCCGTCGGCGCCCCGGCCTTGACCATGATGATGACGCGGCGAGGACGCTCCAGCGCCGCGACGAACTCCTCCGGAGTCTCACAGGCGACGAAGGTCCCCTCGTGCCCGTGTTCCTCGACCAACGACTTGGTCCGTGACTGCGACCTGTTGTGCACCGCCACCGTGTGCCCGTGCCTGGCGAGGTTGCGGGCGAGATTCGCCCCCATCACCGCCAAACCCGTCACACCTATCTGCGCCTGAGTCATGTTGTGACACCCCCTTCGCGTTCAAGGATGTCAGTTTGCACTGCCTCACCGTCGACGTGCCCGCCGAGGTCCGCGCGGGCATGTTGCCGGTCCAGCACGGGGCACGCGCGAGACCGCAGCCGACTCAGGGACGGAAGGAGGCCCCTGCGCGATCCGTGCCCAGGACGCCCCCGAGACAACGGTAGGTCCGCGCACCCGAGGCGAACTCGTCCTTCGAGGGCGGCAGGACCGTGGTCTGCCACTTCGCCGGGGGGATCTTGAGGGCGGCGCCACGCCGGGAGGCCAGCATGACCCACGACGCGCAGGTCTTCTTCACCACCGGGTTCCGTTCCACGACCGTCGTGTCGTACGTGAGGCCGTTCGGCAGCGTGGCGATCGCGAACGTCTCCCACGCGTGCGGCTCCCCGCACGGGATGGACCGCGCCGCCGCGTCGCCCGCGATCACGACGAGCCCGCCCCAGCACTCGCCCTTCTCCACGCACGAGGCCTGGGCGCCGGCGACCGCCGCCGCAGGGCATCCCGAGGTGACCGTCGCCACTCCGGCCTTCGCCCCCTGAACTCCCGCGGTGTCCGGCTGACCGCTGAGAGACGCGCCCTGGCCGAAGTTCTCCATGATCATCAGGCCGACGCCTGCCAGCAGCAGGATCGCGAAGGCCACGGCCACCGCGACGAACACCCGGGTGTTCGAGGTGCCGGAGGGGGGCGCCACGTCCTTCGCCGGTGACTGGGTGGTCCCGAGCCCCTGCAGACCGGGCGAGGTCAGGTGCGCGCGCATCGCCTCCTTGCCCGCCGCGGGGTGAGCCGGAGGCATGCCGTACGGCGAGGGCCCGCCCGGGAAGGGCATGGAACCCGGGCGGGGACCTGAGACGAAAGGCGCAGGCCCTTGGGTCCCCTGGGCGAAGGGCGGCTGAGGAGTGGCAGCAGGCCCAGGGGAAGAAGCAGGGGCAGGTAAGGAGACGGGGCGCGGCGGGATCGGCCTGGACCCTCGGGCGCCCCGGTCCAGATGCAGATCGGTGAGGGCGTCCCGCAGGGCCGCGACGGAGGGGGTGCGCCGCGCGGGGTCGCTGTCCATGGCGTGACGGAGCACAGTAGTCAACTCGGACGGCACACCGGGGATCTCCGGAATCGGCAGTCGGTGCAGCGCCATGATGACGGCGATATTGACCACTCCGCTCTCGGGGAACCGGGGCGGGCGGCCTGACAGCAGTGCGTAGAGGGTGGCGGCCAGGGAGTAGACGTCTCCCGCTGCCGCGGGTTCGATCAGGTCGAACGCCTCCGGCGGCGCGTAGGCGGGGGTGAGTGACTCGCGGGTCACCGAGGCCTCGCCACCGGAGGACGGCATGGTCGCCAGGCCGAAGTCGGACAGCACCACGTTGCCGTACCGGTTGATCAGAATGTTGGCCGGTTTGATGTCACGGTGCAGCACTCCCGCCGCGTGGGCCGCGGCCAGGGCGTCGGCGATGCGGATGCCGATGTCGGCCACCTCGGCGGGCGGCAGCGGCCCCTCGGAGCGCATCCGGTCCAGCAGCGACCCGCCGGGACACAGCTCCAGCACCATGTACGGCCTGCCGTCCGCGAGCACTCCGGCGTCGTAGACGTGGGCGACGTGTGGGTGTCCGGAGAGAGCGCCCGCGGAGGTGACCTCCCGCATGAAACGGCGCCGGTCACGTTCGGAGATCAGCACACGGTTGTCGACCTTGAGCGCGACCTCCCGGTCGACCGCCAGTTGCTTGGCCCGGTAGACGATCCCGAAACCGCCCTGGCCGAGCACGCCGGACACCTCGTAGCCCGGTACCGATAAGGCGCCCGCTTCAGCCATCTGCCACCTCCTGACGACGACGGGCAGATTACCGGAATTTTGCGTTCGTCCCGGTTGCGCGGGCCCTCGGCCAGGGGAGAGGTGACCGGCCGTGCGGGACCTCGGGAAGGGAGTCATGGTGAGTGCGTAGTGAGCTCGTAGTGAGAAGGAACGGTCCCGTGTCGCCGGGACGACGGAGACGAGCGCTCTGGCCCCGCTTCCCGTGCGTTCCGCCCGCGTGTGGGGGCACTTCCGCGATTTGACGATGGAGGGCGAGGTCCATAGAGTTCACAGGCCCGAGGGGGTTGGCGGAGATCGCCAAGGCCTCGGGACCCCCTTCTGATCAACTCGCCAGGTCGAGGCTTTCTGCCCCGGCCAGGTTCGATTCGACGTGGATCGAATGTCAGAGTAAATTGGAAGGGTTGCTCCGGAGACGGGGCGGTCTGAATTCCCCTCAGACAAGCTAGATCGAATCAAATGGATCCGCCCGGATCGGTTTGACACGAAAAAGCGGGTCTGAAAGAATAAAGACACAACGAAATGAACGAAACGAAACGCCCCGGAAGCTCCGGACAGAAAAGTTTGGGCGGATGGTGAACGCGTCCGTTTCTTGAGAACTCAACAGTGTGTTAAAAGCCAGTGCATGAAGCACAACCCGTCCCAACCACACGATGTGTGG
>NZ_JBFBCE010000071.1:0-50184 GCF_040689595.1 Streptosporangium sp. NPDC051023
CTGGCCGCCTGGATGAACTCCCGCTCCTTGAGCGAAACCGTCATGCTCCGGACGATCTTCGAGGTGACCGCGGTTTCCTCTCGACGTCAATGCTAAGTAGGCGTACAGTAAATTCTGTAAAGCAAAGCGGATCCCCAAGGAGGGCCCACAAATGCGCTACTACGACCCCGCTGACCTCGACGAGCAGGCCCGCGAGACCCTCACCACCCGGGCCGCCAACTTCGACCTGAACACCGACCTCCGAGAGGGCGACTTCGTCGACTTCGCCGACGGCGTCACCCGCCGCGTCAGCAGCATCTTCGACGGCACCGTGCAGACCAGCGACACCGGCTGCGGTTACTACCTCGGCGAGGGCTACGTGCAGATGGGCAACGGCTCCCTCTACCAGTCCGTCCCGGCGGACACCCTGACCCTCACCGACGAGCGCCGCCCCGGCACCGTGTGGTTCTCCCGCTACGACGACCGCGGCGCGGGGACCGGCATCCAGACGCAGATCGCCTTCCGCGTCTACACCTGCTCGCTGCCCGCCCCCACCGTCTGACCCCACCCCACGACCAACCGGGGGGCGGGAGGAGCGACCCGCCCCCCGGGGAACCAGGAGACCCGACCATGTCCAGCACCATCGCCACCATCGCCAAGCAGGTCCGCGCCGACATCAAGGCCGCCCGTACCGCCGGCACCCTCGGCGACCTCCCCGACGCCCTGAAGATCAGCGTCCGCAGCCGCGACGGCGACACCCTCGACATCAACCTCGACCAGGCGCCCGCCGAATGGGCCCGCCACGACCTGATCGTGCCCGGCTGCTCCTGTGGACCCCAGACCCCCGAGGGATGCCTGCACCCCGACCTCATCTCCCCGGCCGCCCGCGCCACCGGCGATGCAATCCTCGCCCTGTGCGAGGCTCGCCGCCGCGAGCACGAGTTCGGCTTCCATGTCTTCGTGTTCGAGCGTGACACCGTTGTCAGCGCCTACTACCACCGCCACTGACCCCGCCCCCCGACGCGATCGGAGCAAGCGATGCGCACCACACTCACCCCCGAACGTCTGACGGCCCTCGACGTCGAGGGCCGCAGGCAGGCCGCCGCCAGCCCCTTCGTCGCCCCCGAGGCCGCCGCCAAGTCCAAGCGGCTGATCGACGAGCGCGGTTGGGAGTGGGCGACCAGCGTCCTGCGGCGCGCCCTGAACCGCGGCCGGCACGGCTACCCCATGCTGAAGCCCGGCGAGATCGAGACCCTGATCCTCGCCGCCGAGGCCGAGTGGGAAGACCTCCAGCGCGCCGCGCAGTCCCCGGACGCCTGAACCGATCGCCGGGCCCGATCGGGGCCCGGCCCCGTTCCTACGGAGACCGTGATGACAAACGCCACCCTCGACCAGGCCACCTACCAGGGGCAGATCATCCTTACCGAGGATGTCCACCTGGACGGCTACGGCACCCTCCCGGCCCGCCAGGTCCTGGAGGTCGCCATCACCCCCGACGGCCGCGCCCTCGCCCCGCTCTACACCTCCACCGGATTCCACCTGTTCACGATCCCCGCCGACGCCTACGCCGCCGCACTCCCCGATTCGTGCCCTACCTGCGGCGCCGACCTGAAAGGGGAGGGCTACCCGGGGTGCCACCAGGACGCCGGCACCGGGTGGGAGTGCACCTACGTCATTCCCGTCGAGCAGCTGCAGGCCTGGGAGGACCCTGACGCCTGAACGCATCGCAGACGGCCCGGGCGATTGCCCGGGCCGTCTGCGTCTTCCCCTCGACATGGTTGCTAAGTAGACGTACAGTCAAATGTGTAAGAACAATTCACGCAGGAGGACGCGATGACCGCCACAACGGCCAACCAAATCACCTTCACCCGCAACGACGACGGTGGTTACAACGTGATCCGCGCCGGCGTCATCCTGGGCGCCGTCTCCAAGTTCGGCCGCGGCTGGGGCTGGCACGTCGCCGGTGACCGGGAAATGGGCCCCCTGATGGCGTCGACCCGCACCGAGGCCGCCCAGCGGGTCGTCGACTGCGTGGACACCCGCGCCATGTTCGCCGCCCACGAGCAGGCCAGGCAGGACCGCATCGCGGCCCGCGCCACGGCGGCCCAGGCCGGAGGCTACGAGCCGCTCGACGTCGCCGAGGCCGCCCCCGGCCAGATGGTTCGCCTCTGGAAGGGCGACGTCCTCGGCGACCCCGTCCTGGTCCTCCGTCACGAGGTGTTCGACCACGGCGGAGCAATCATGATCCACATTCCCGCCGACCGCGTCCGCTTCCAGCACGGCGCCCCCCTGCCCACCGACATCGCGATGCTCTCCGCCAGCGCCCGCACCGTCATGGCGCGCACCGAACGCACGCCCCAGGCCGAGGCGACCTGGACGCGCTGGGAGGCCCTCACCGAAGACAGCCCGAACGCCTACGCCCTGCGCGCCATCCCCGACGGCTGGACACCCGACACCTGGGACGCCGTCGCCGTCGGCGACGTGATCCGCGTCCCCACTCGCGTCCGCTACGACCGGGTATACGAGTGGAGCCGGGCCCGTACGGTCGGCTACATCCACCGGCCCGGCGACTGGGTCTTCATCGCCTACACCTACACCGACTTTGACGGGGAAACCCGCCACGGATCCGAGACCTTGCAGGCGCCCCTCGTCGCCCGGGGCGTCCTGCGTCCCCCGGCGCCGAAGAGGCCTGCCGGCTGAGCAACTGCGCGTGCCGCCCAGCCGGGCGGCACGCGCCATGTGTCTTCTTCCATCTCCTCTCGACACGTGTGCTAAGTAGACGTACAGTGAATTACGTCAAGGATGTGATCCACCGCCGACAGGAGGACCCGTGTCTGAGCCCATGTACGTCCTGCACATCTACGCCCACGACGGCCGCCTGGCCCTGGTCCGCGGCGGCCACCCCGACCCCTACGCCGCCCGCGCCGAGGCCCTGGAACGCTCCAACACCTACCCCGGCGGCGGCTACGAAGTCCGCCACGTCACCGAGCGCGCCTGGAAGGCCTGGGCGGCAAGCGACCACTCCCAGCCCGTGGGCACCCCGTACCGCTTCGACACCACCGAGGACTGACCATGACCGCCCCGACTGCCACCACGGCGCAGATCGTGCAGGAGCACGACCTGTCGCCCGCCATGGTCCAGGCCCTGCTGAACGGAGCCGAGAACAACTTCGCCGGCGCCTTCGACGCCGGACGGCACACCGAAGGCGCCCTGGAGCGCCGCGGTCTGGCCGAGGCATTGTTCGGCACGGCCGAGCGCCCCGCCTACCGCCGCACGGGCGTCTACGGCAGCACCACCACCGTGTATGACGCCTACCTCGGGATCTGCTGGACCGACAAGGGCCGCAAGGTCGCGGCCCTCCTACTCGCCGCACAGGAGAAGTGATCATGAGTGATCGGGAGCCGACCGACGCCGAATACCGGACCGCCCAGCGCGCCGTCGCCCGCCTCGCGCGCAGGGTGCGCGAGATCTCCGACAATCCCACGGTGCGCGGCCACCTGAGTAACGCCTACCCCGAGGAAGGTGTCGCGAGCTTCTATCTCACCAGCAACTACGGCTATCTCAACGTCGTCGAGGCGGCACGGAAGGCCGGGGCGAGTGGAGTGATCGCCGTGAGCCTGAACGTTCAGGGCGAGATCGCGGTCACCTACCGCGCAAGCGGGGCCCCGGCTTCTCCTTGACCATGCTGCTAAGTGGACGTACAGTCATAAGTGTTGAAACATCGACCGCCGGGCACGACGAACCCAAGGATTAACACCATGACCAGCCTCAACCTGCCGATCAGCCGCGGCGACGAGGTTCACGGCGAATGCGAGTGCGGCACACCCGTCACCCTCTGCCGGGGCGTCACGTACGAGACCGACGGAACCCTCCACCACTGCTAAGGAGATCATCATGGCCGCCATCGAAACCGACGGCACCACCAGCCCCCGCCCCCACCTGGTCAGCACGGCCGGAACGCACCTGGTCGGCACCATCACCGCCAGCTACGACGAGATCGTCGAGATGTTCGGCGACCCCGACACCGTCCCCGAGGTCGAGCCCATGTGGGGGATCATGATTTACCGCGACCTCACCCGCCACGACTCCAACCAGATCGCCGCCCTCTACCCCCGCGACTTCCTCAACGACCCGCGCGCGTCCCCCTGCCGGGACGTCATCTGGGGCATCGGTGGACACGACCAGGGCGTGGTGGACGCGATCGGCAACGCCCTGGCCCGTTATCGCGCCGCGGCATAGGGAAACGGCCTGGTGACCCGGGCCGTTTTCGTTTTCTCCTCTCGACGCGCATACTAGGTATGCGTACAATAAACGTGTCGGATCAGCTGAGCGGCCCATCCTCGAACCCCCAGGAGACGATATGGTCACCGACCAGAAGCAGCTGGCCGACACCATCGGCGCAGCGATCAAGGCGGCCCGCCTACCCGCCCACCCCGCCGGCGCACGATTCGACGTGACCCCCCGTGCAGTCGACCTCATCGAGGTCACCGTCCACGACGCCCCCGCCGCCTGGGCCTTGAAAGAGGTGATCGTCCCTGGCTGCGTCTGCGGTGAGGAGACCCTCGGCGGTTGCCTGCACCGCGGAGTTCTCACCGAGGCCGTGCGCGACCTCGGTGCGGCGCTGGCCGACGTCGTCGCCGACCTACGCCCCGACCTCGCCCCCGGCCTCCACACCATAATCATCCTGGAGTGCGACGGTCCCCGCCTGCTCACCATGAATCGTCCGTAGCACAAGGAGTATGCCGTGACTGCCCCCGCCCTGACTTCCGTCATGATCGACACCCTTCTGGATGTCGCCGGAGCCCACAACCTGCTCAACGTAGCCCCCGCGGCGCAGACCGAGCGCCCGGATACAGTGATCACTGTCGACCGGTGCGACCTGCAGACCACCGACCAGCTCCGCGCCGCGCTTGCCCGCTACGGGCACGACATGGCCCCCCTTGCCGGCCACGCCACCCTGGGGCGCCGAGACGGTGTCACAACCATCGCGATCCACAACACCTGATCTACACAGAACGGGCCGCCCCGGACGTCGGGGCGGCCCGTTCTGTTTTCCGGCCCCTCGACATCAACGCTAAGTGGACGTACAGTAGATTATGTAAGAAGATTGAAGGTTGACCCGGAGAGGCACCCATGACCACCACCCCGCAGGCGCAGGCCCTCACTGGAATCCTCCTCGCCTTGGAGATTCCCCAGGAAGGCTTCCGTATCCGAACCGAGCGCATTCCCCGATCCTGGGTCAACCCCAACACCAACCAGAGGGAAGCCTGGATCGAGCACGGAGACGCCCATGCCTCCTTCAGGGGCAAGGAGGCCCGGGCCCTGGCGGTCGCAAACACCCAGGCGCTGGTCGGCCAGGAGCTGACCGTCACGATCTGGCGCGGCAACTGCGGCCACGACTCCGGCGACCTCATGGTTTCCACCTGCCGCAACCCGCGCAAGACGGTGACCTACGCCCTCGCCCTCGACTACTGCCACACCTGTGGCGCCCAGGGCGGGGATGTTTCCTAACCGCTCGATATCGATGCTAAGTAGGAGTACTATAAATGGTGTTGGGCGGGAGGACTTCCCGCCCTCACCGAAGGAGGACGAATGACCACCCCCACCCCCGGCGAACTCATCCAGTTCGACCAGGTCCTGAAGGGCGACCGGCTCACCTTCCTGACCCGAGACAACGGATTCGACGGCAGCGGCGACGACATCGAAAGAACCGGAATCGTCACCCTCAAGACGGACAAGGCCATAGACCTGCACGTCGGTGGCGGTATCCACGTCTTCCGCAACGGCAAGGACCGCATCGAGGGCGCCGGCGCCCGACTGCTCCGCAGCGAGTGGTACGGCCGCTGCGTCCGGCTCGCCGAGCGGGGACGCCTGCCCTACGAAGCCGACTTCGTGGTTTACGTCGACTTCGGCACCATCGTCTGGGCCATGTGGACCCCCGACCCCGTCAAGGCCGCCGCCCCCCAGAGCCTGGCCGACACGATCCACCACCCCGCGAACAGCGACGCGGAACTCATCGCGACCATGCAGCGCCAGACCAGGGCCCAGGGCTACAGCAACTCCGGGTGGGTCATGGGGTCCGGCTCGAACCCCGGCGACTACGTGGGTGCGTCCAAGCGTGAGGCCATGGCCACCCTGCGCGCCATCGTCGCCGAGCACTTCCGCAAGTAGCCGACGGGCCCCGGTTCCGCTCGCCCGCCATCGCGACCGCCACCAGTCAAGGGAGAAGTGACATGGGCGTGAGCCCCCAGGCCCTCACTGTCATACGGGCCCTGCGCGCCATCGGCGTTCCCCGCAAGGCGTTCCGTGTTCGCACCGAGCGCACCCGGTGCTCGTGGATCCACCCCGACACCGGCAAGCGTGAGGTCTGGTTCGAGTACGGCGACGCCAACGCCATGCTCGACGCCGAAGGGCGCGCCCTGGTTGTCGAGCACGTCCAGGAGCTGGTCGCCCAAGGGCTGACCGTCACGATCTGGCGTTATCCGTGCGGCCACAACTCCAAGATCATGATGGTGTCCTCGGACTGGAACCCCCGCAAGGTCGTGTCCTACCCGACCATGGAGGCGACCTGCCGCACGTGCACCCCTACCGGCGAGTGACCCGCTCACGAAAGAGAATCTTGGGCGCCCGTCTCGACATGAATGCTAAGTCACCGTACAGTCTGAGATGTAGGGCACCACGACATTCCAGGGAGCGGAAAATGCGCACGGTCACCGTCAACGAGATCACCGTCGAAGTCGTCGTCAACAGGGCGGACGGGTACGGGCGCCGTGTCGTCCGCCGCGCGGACAACAACCGCCAGCTCGGCTGGGCCACCACCGAGGACGGACAGTTTCGGGTGTACATCCACGCCGGCGCCTTCCGTGGCGACGACGTCAACGACGAGGGTGACGCCCTCGACGAGGTCCCCGACGACCTGACCAACGCATCGGCGCCCTACCAGCACGAGCCCATCTCCCAGGAGGCCCGCCTGGGCTGGGTGCTGGAAGACCTCGTTGACCACCTGGACCGGCACCGGGCCCCCGCGGTCGGCCACCCCCGGCACCCCCGGGTCGCCCGCTGGGCCGACCGGCACCGCTGAAGGGTCGGGCTTTCTCTCGACGCATGCGCTAAGTAGACGTACCATAAATAGTGTGGATGGGTTGAGCTGCTCACCCACACCTCGGGAGGCAACAATGATCACCACCGACTACGGCAGCTGGAACCGGCGCGTCTACCGCTACGAGCTGACCGTCGAACAGTCCGCCATGATCGCCCTCGGCGACTACGCCGACGATTACGACCTTGACGCCATCGCCGCCGCCTGGCGCACCGCGATCAACGACGCCCTGCCCTCCGGCGTCACCCTGTGCGGGAACGAGTTCATCGGCCCGCGCGGCGCCACCAACTTCGGCGACTACCCCACCGACGAGGACGGAGACCTCGACATCCACGCGATCGTCGAGGGGATCGACTTCGACGCCATCGCCGCCAGGTTCGACCTCACCGCGGCCTGACCGCCCCGGCCGCCACCGATTGACCGGAGGAACCGTGACCGCCATCCGATACGCCATCACCCCCACCAGCCTGGAGCGCCGGCACGTCGTCAACCCCGACGACGAGACCCACACCCTGGAGGGGCACACGGTCCGCATGATCATCCCCGACAAGCTCGACCCCTGGTCACTCCTGGCGCGCCTGCCGACGTGCGGCACCTGCGAGCGCATGGCCAAGGGTCGCGGGATGCTGTCCTGACCCGTCCAGCCGAACGCCCCGGCGCGTGACGCGCCGGGGCGTTCGCACGCCGCAGATCTTTCCGGGGATCCCTCGACATGTTTGCTAAGTAGGAGTACAGTAAATGGTGTTGGGAGAGCGAATCGCCGGGAGGAACCCATGACCGTCAGCACCTACAACCGCGGACACCGGCACAGCATCGACGACGCCACCGGCTACCGGATCGTTCAGACCATCACCCCGGAGGGCGACCGCGACAAGCGCATCACCCTGGCGACCACCGACGGCTGCACCAGCTACGGCAAGGCGCTCGGCGTCAGGGCGGAACTCCAGAGCCACTCGATCCGCATGCGCGACAACGCCTACTTCGTGATCGAGCCGATCTACGCCTGCGGGTGCAGGGAGTACCCCGAGGTCCCCTGACGTCAGGCCCAGCTCCGCCGATCCGCTCGACACCTACGCTAGGTATCCGTACAGTCTTAGGTGTCGGGCGGATCGAATGAACCGCCCATGTCGACCAGGAGGAACCGTGACCACCGGCCAGACCTTCGCCACAACCCTGCGCGCCACCCTGCACATCGGCCCCCGTACGCGCCGGCGCCGCGCCGGTCTCGATGTGGTCGACGACATGCTCGAACAGGTCACCCTTGCCGCCACGCTGCCCGGTTACCACGCCCCTGCCCGTCAGGAGGCCTTGGCCCCCGGCTTCGCCGCGGTCCTCGCGTGGCGTAAGCACGTCGATGGCTACCGGATCGACGGCACCCAGCGCGCCTACCTGGTCAGCGTCTCCCCGTGGCGCTTCGCCGCGATCCTCGGCGACATGATCGACGCCGGGGTTTCCAACTCCGGGGAGGGGGAGCGCTACTTCGCCGCCCGGGCCGACCGGGATCGAGCGGCATGGCGCGAGCGCAACGCGACCGGCCAGCCCGCCCGGTCGAAAGCCTTGTCGGCCCTTCTCGACATCTCCACTAAGTAGGCGTACAGTAAGTGTTGTAGGCAGGACGTTCGGCCCGCATAGCCCAAGGAGCCCACATGACCGCCATCGACCTCATCGCCCAGTTCGCGACCCGCCACGAGAACCGCGAGGACACCCTCCGGATCACCCAGCCGACCAAGGAGGAGCTGCGGGCCGCCCAGGACGAGCTGGAGACCAAGACCTACGCGTGCGGACGCTGCAACTGGTTCTGCGAGAACCCGAACCCGGGCATGCCGCAGTTCCAGATGTGCACGCACGCCGTGCGGCACCGCGCGATCGAGGCGCAGGGCGACGAGGAGCTGCGCCGCACCTACCAGATGACCCAGGTCATCTGGAACGAATGGGACCACCTCATCTCCTACGCCGAGCTGTGCCGTCGCGGTATCGACACCCTCAGCATTCCCCGGCTGGCCTGGCAGACCTGGGCATGATGTCGACGCGGCGCCCCGGATCCCGCCGGATCCGGGGCGCCAGCGCGTTCCGGAGAATCTTGAACGCTCCACTCGACCCCGTTGCTAAGTAGACGTACAGTAGATGTATAGGAACCGCTCCACGGAGGACATGATGACCCAGCACCCCCCACCGCCCCCTACCGGCCCGGCGACGCCGCCCGCGGCCTCGTCTACCGCACCGGCGCAACGGTCCTGGAGTCCGGCACCGTGATCTCCTGCGAACTCGCCCCGCCATTCGCCTGCAACTTCTGCCGGCTCTACATGACTCCGCCCCCCGACGGCTTCGGGGGTCACCGCAGCGACTGCGAATGCGAATGCCACTGCTCCCGCCTTGCGGCCCAGATAGCCAAGTGGATTGTCACCGTCGACTTCGGCGACGTCAGGAAGACCTACCTCGACGTCAACCGCCGGGGGGAGAGCGACTACCTGGCGCCGGCCAGGTAGACCGAACGCACCGCAGGCCCGTTCATGTTTCTGCGACACCCTCTTAACTTCAGGAGTAACGATGAGCATCCTCTCCCTCCCCGCCGGCGACCTCGACACGATCCTCGACGCGATGAACCTGCGCGACGGCATCGGCGAGAAGGTCGAAGTCAAGCAGTACGGCGTGCGGAACGGCACCCCCTACGTGGGCATCACTTTCCCCCTCGACACGTTCACCGTCCTCGACCTCACGGGGGTGCGGGACCTGGCGCAGCGCTTCCTGGAGGCCGCGGCCACCGGGACGAACGCCGATGTCGCCGAGCGCCTCCGCAAGGGGATCGTCCCGGTGGCCGTGAACGACGCCCCCGTCCTGTACCTCCAGTTCCTCAGGCTGACCTGACGAGTCCGCCCCCGCGCGGCCCAGACGGGTCACGCGGGGCCCTTGCCCAGCCCAGGTCGCGACCTGCAGTGGGCCTCCACTCGACATCCTAGCTAAGTATCTGTACAGTAAAAAGTGTCAGGCAGACCGCACGGCCACCCTAGGAGGACACCATGACCAGCGAAAACCACCTCAACTCGATCCACCGCCCCGGCGCCCAGGTCGGCGACATCGCAATCATGATCCGCGAGGAGAACGGCGTGACGCCGATCGTCACGCGCCACGCCATCCTTGCCGCCCTCCGACAGGCGGGCCTCCTTCCCGCCGACAACCCCCAGCGGGACGCGCGCGACATCGCGGAGTTCAAGGAGCGCGACGGCAAGCTCCACAAGCCGACCATGCTCACCCTCGGCAACAGCGGGAACTGGTGGGTCGACTAATGGTCACCGAGTGGGGCGTGTTCAACGACGAGGGATGCATCGAGGACGGCATTTACAGCGAGGAGGAGGCGAAGGCCGCGGCCCAGGGGTACCGGGACCGCTACGACCAGGACCTGGAGAACGGAGACCCGCACGCCGAAGCCAAGAAGATCTGTCCGGACCACCCCGGGCAGGCCGATGACACCTGCGAGGAGTGCTGGGGCGACGAGTAGCCGACCACCACGGGCCCGCGGCACGCGCCGCGGGCCTGTTCGCGTTTCTGCAGGTCTCCACTCGACACCTTAGCTAAGTGACTGTACAGTCTAAGGTGTCGGCAGATCACACGACCTGCCCCCGGCCCACGGGAGATGACCAGATGACCACCGCCACGCTGCACGACCTCCTCACCACCTATCCCGCGGTGATCGAGCACTTCGCCGCCGACGATGACCCGCTCTGCCTCTGGTCCGGGGTCAACATCTACCTCGACGGCACCCTTGCCCAGGTCGCGATCTACACCCGCGACCCCCGCAACTGGACGCTCATCTATTACGACGCCGCCACGGCCCTCCGCCAGGGCTCCACGTTCGGAGGCCCCCAGACCACCCCCCAGGACGCCATCCGGCATCACGTCGAATACGCCCTCCACGTCCGCGCCAGCGCGATCGGCGAATACGTCCACACGGCCGCCTGACCCCCGCCCCCGGGGGCCCGTAGCACCACGCCGCGGCCCCCGGGGAGCATGCCGGTCGGACCACCCCAGGACACTAACCACCCCCAGCGGCCACCCTCCCCCCATGAACGACGCACCACGCATCCCCGGAGGCCGCAGAACGAAACTCACCCCCGACACCCAGAAACGCATCATCGACGCCGTGCGCGCCGGCGCCACCTACCAAGCAGCAGCCGGTGCCGCAGGCGTCGCCGAACGCACCTTCTACCAGTGGCTCCAGAAGGCCGAACAACCCGGCGCCGATCCCGCCCTCGTGCAGTTTGCGCATGACCTTAACCGCGCGCGTAACGAGGTCGAGGTGCGCCTGGTGGCCGGATCGGTGATGAAGGCGGCAATGGGAGGCGCGGTGGTGCGGGAGACGACGCGCACGCTGCGGGACGGCACCCAGGAGACGGTGCGCGACTATGCGCCCCCCGACGGTCGTCTGGGTCTCGATGTGTTGGCCCGGCAGTTCCGAGAGCGTGGATGGGCCCGGGAACGGTTGGAGGTGACCGGCGCCGATGGGGGACCGATCCAGGTGCAGCATGCGGTGATCAATCAGCTTGCCGAGCAGTTGCAGGCCGAGTTGGAGGCTTGTCGGCCGTCGGTGGTGGTGGAGGCGGTCGAGGTGGAGGGGGATGGGTGACGCGGGGGGTGTTCGTGGCCCGTGCTCACTTGACCACACTGCTAAGTAGACGTACAGTCAATGATGTGGGGCGGAACGGCCGCCCCCGCCGGACCCCAGGAGGACCCGTGAACGCCACCCGCCAGCAGGCCGAGATCGCATTCGAGATCTACATGGGCAAGGAGGGGGTCCAGGGTGCGCGACTCACCGGCCGGTACGCGACCCTCGGCTTCCACGGCATCGCTGGCGACACCGAGACGCTATTCGAGGTCGAGGGCGCCAATGGGCGCACGGTGGCCTGGATCCAGGAGGACGGCTGGAACGTCGGGGAAACCCTCGGCGGCTACGTCGACATGCCGGAGGAGTGACCGGTCGCCATCGGCCCGGACCCAGCTGGGGTTCGGGCCGATGGCGTGCGCGGGGAGGATTCTGCGGATCGGCTGTGGATTCCCCTCGACACTGTTGCTAAGTAGGCGTACAGTAAAAGTGTTGGAAGACAGGCCCGTATGATCCCAAGGAGCCCCCGTGACCACCGATCGCGCCATCCTCTCCCGTACCGCTCGCACCGTCGGCATGAGGTGTGACGTCGCCATAGCGGACGCCGTCTCCTACCGGTACGGAGAGAAGTCCCTCACGGCCTACTACGACGAAGATGCCAGATTCACCTGGGCGTCCTACACCAACTTCGCGATCTCCTACGAGGGGGAGGTGGTGGAGTCGCTGGCCGATGCCGCCCGGATCCTCGCCGGCATGGGGGCGGACGCGAGGGCCGACCGGGAGCGATTCGAGTCGCCGATCGACTGGGAGGAGCTGCCCCCCGCGGCGCAGGACGCCTACATGGCCACCCTCGCCCCGATCCCCGACGAGGACCCAATGACCGCCCCCAACGAGGCGGCTGTCCGAGCCGTCATGGAGTGCGAGGGCAAGGGGGAGCGCTGGACGATCGAACTGGTCTACGAGCCCGTAAAGCCGGTGACCGAGCACTGCACGGCGTGGAGGTGGGTCGTCTCCACCGAACGACGGGCTGCCAACGGGGCATCGCTGGGCGGCTCGATACGTGGCCGATTCGTGGAGTACGCCGAGGCCTACCGGGCGTACCGGGCGGGGCGTGCGGGGGCCCTCCGGAACGGATGGCGCGAGGTCAAGGCCTGACGTGCATGGCGGCGGTGTCGGGGGTTCCCCTCGACACCGCCGCTAAGTAGACGTACAGTAATTGATGTAGGGAAACGAACGGGCCACCGGGAGGAACCGTGACCACCACCACGACCGCGCCAATCACCCTCGCCGACGTCCGCAAGGCGGACCAGCGCACCATCGGCGCCCCCTGTCCGGCGACCCTCACCCCCGTTGACCCCGGACACGGCCTGCCGCCGGTGTACCTGGTGAGCATCGACCCCAGCACGGCGTGCTTCTACGGCCGTACCGTGCCGGCGGAGGTCACCATCGGTGGCATCACCAGGGGATCGCGGGGCTGGACGGTTGTCGCCTACCGGGACCGCGAGGCGTTCATGCGCGGGGAGGGGGAGGCGTTCTACGTCCCCGTCGAGGCGCGGAACCGCGAGCAGGCCGTACGGATGGTCCTGCGCTACTGGAAGGGCGCCGCCTCCCCCCTCGGCTGGGGTGTCGCCGGTCTGGGCGCGGCCGAGTGGCGTCGCGTGTGAACGGATCTGCGTCTTCCACTCGACGCAAATGCTAAGTAGGAGTACAGTAGATGTTGTTGGGCGATGCGAGCGGATCGCCCCGGACCACCAGGAGGACACATGAACGCCACCCTGCAGACCCTCGTCGAGATGTTCGAGGCCAACGTCGCCGAGGCCGAGCACTGGAAGGCCGACGCCGAGAGGGACGGCAGCACCGAGCGCGTGGCCATCAACACCAGCCGCGCGCAGGCAGCCCGGTGCCACATCGACATGGCCAACCGCGCCTCCGACCTCGACGACCTCACCGCCCAGCTCGTGGTCGACGCACGCGACCGCAAGGCCGCGGGGGAGGTGGAGGAGGCGTGGACGGCCAGGCGCCACCTGGGCATGGCGCTCCTGATCGAGAACCGTGGCGGTGAGGAGCTCTACGATCACGACTTCTTCGCCGCGGCCAACACGTACCTGGAGAGGGTCGCCTAGAAGGTGGGCCCCGGGCGCCATCCCCACCATGGGGCTGGCGCCCGGGAACCTGCGGGATCCCTAGATGATGCGGGGCGGATCGTCCGCCCCGGAAGGCGGTACGGCGCGGTGAACGGGCCTCGGGGGGGGTTCCCGGGGCCCGTTTGCCGTACCGGCCCTCTGTCGACGGGCGAGATTCTTTCCGGATCCCCTCGACCTTGATGCTAAGTAGCCGTACAGTCGATGGTGTGGGGCGATGGGAACGGCCCGCCCCGAACCGCGAGGAGGAACACATGACCGGCGCCTACACCGTGAACGGCACCACCATCACCATCCCCATGACCCTCGGCCGTCGGACCACCCCCATACACATCGCCTTCGAGGTCGACGGCTCGACCGTGACGTACTCCATAAGCGGGGCCAACCCGGGGCCCCTCTGCCGGCGGTTGACCCCGGCTGTTGCCACCGACCTCGCCGCGGCGCTCGTCCAGGCCGTTGCGTGCGGCTACGAGCACGGCACCCCCCTGGAGGTCGGGGAGCGCGCCTACGACTTCCGGCTGGTGTCGGTTGACGGGACCCCTACCCCGCGTGTGGTCGCCACGTTCGACGGCAGCGACCGGGTGATCATGGAGAACTTCCCGCCCGTCCCGTCCCACCTCCCCCTCGACGCCATGCGGGCGCTCAATACGGCATTCGGTCTGGGTGCGGATTGCGCGCTCATCTCGGCCATCTCGGCATAGGGCACCCCGAACGGGCCCCCGACACCCCCGGGGGCCCGTTCCGCATCCTTGGCCCCGGGGTCCGGCACCGTGCCGGACCCCGGGGCCATCACCGTTACGGGGTGATCGGTCGCCCAGGCCGCCCCCGTACGGCCAACCGTGCGGGCCCGTAGGCCACACGGGGGCGCACGAGGCCCCATGGTGGCGAGGGCGTGCGCGGGGGCGACTGCGGGGCGTATGGGCCCCGGATTCCGGACCAAGATTCTTCCCGGATCCCCTCGACCTTGATGCTAAGTAGACGTACAGTCAATGCTGTGGAGCGGAACGGCCGCCCCCGTCGGCGTCAAGGAGGAACCCCATGAACGGCATCCCGACCACCCCCAGCCCGGTCGAAGCCCTGCGTGCCGAGGGGATCGACTTCCCCTGGGGCTATGAGAGCCAGGGCATGAACGCCCTCCTCCACTTCGCCGAGGGGCTCGCCCAGGCCCTTTCCGCCGAGGAGCGCGACCGCGTCTGCGAGCGCCTGGCGCCGATGCTCGTCGAGGCGTTCCGGGAGGGGCTGCGCCCCCGCATGGGCGACGTGGTCGACATGGTCCGCCTGTGGCTGTGCGGGCCCGTCCTCCTTGACGCCGAGACGGAGGGGGGCCCCGCTGGGCGGGACCGCGTCGCCCTCCACCTGGCCGCGCTCGCCCGCGGACACCGGCAGGCGGACGCGAGCAACGCCATGCGACGCGTGCAGCGTCGTTCGGAGATGCGGCACCTGGTCGAGGGGGCAGCCCACTTCGTAACGGCACGCACGGCCGCCTCGGCGGTTGACGTGGTCGCCAGGGCCCTCCTCTTCGCTACGGTGCGCACGGCCATCCAGACCGCCGACGTGCCCCTCAGGCTCCTCCTCCCGCTGTAATCCCAGGGGCTTCCGGATCCCGCACGAGAGGTTTCCGGAAGCCCCTCGACATAGATGCTAGGTATCCGTACAGTCAATGGTGTGGGGCGGAACGGCCGCCCCCGCCGGCGCCAAGGAGGAACCCCATGGCCAGCACCATTCCCGTCGAGACCGCCGAGACCCTCTTCACCACCTCCATGAACCACGCGTTCGACGCCCAGGCCAAGGTCCGCGCGCGGCTCGCCGAGGAGATCGCCGAGCAGGTCGAGAAGGGGACCATCTACGACCTCTCCGACTCCATGCGCACGGTGATCGCCAAGGACGCCGAGGCCGCCCCGTGGCACCGCGTGGCTTCCTACCGGAAGGACGGCCGGACCCTGTTCGAGGCCGTTCGGTGCGCCCACACGTTGGCCATGGAGTACTTGATCCAGCACGGCATTTCGATCAGCAGCGACCACATCAGCAACCATGTCGCGATAGCCGACCAGAACGGGCTACGCCGTTTCGTTGCCGACGTCGCCCCGATCCTGCGAGCCGCCTCCTAGGCGTCCGCCCCCTCCGGGACGGGTCTCCCCGTCCCGGAGGGGGCGGACTTCCGGAAGCCCCTCGACGTCGATGCTAAGTGGCCGTACAGTCAATAGTGCGAGGGCGGAACGGCCGCCCCCGCCGGCACAAGGAGCGCACCATGAAGACCATCGAGACCCAGACCGCCGAGACCTTCCTCACCGCCACCATGAAGCGCGCGCTCGACGCCCAGACCACGGTCCGCGCGCGGCTCGCCGAGGAGATCGCCGAGCAGGTCAAGACCGGAGCCCCCGGCGACCTGGTCTCCACCATGCGCACCGTGATCCACAAGGATGCCGAGGCCGACCCGTGGCACCACGTGGCCAGCTACCAGAACGACGGCCAGACCCTGATCGAGGCCGTGCGACGCACGCACGACATGATCACTCAGGCGCTCCTCCGGTTCGGGATCTCGGTCACCAGCCAGCACATAGCCAACGAGGCCGCCATCGCCAAGCACGACGGGATGCGCCGTTTCGTGTCTGACGTCGCCCCGCTCCTGCGGGCCCTGGACGCCGAGTAGGGGCACCCCGTACCCCGGGGCGGGGCCCCCGCCCCGGGGTACGTGCGGGGCGGCTGGCGCCACTACGGGGCCCGGAACCCCCATAGGGTCGGGCCCCCCGGGGTGGTGGTCCACACGTGATCGGCGCGCAGGATTTTCCGGGGCGGACTTCGCGGAAGCCTCTCGACGCCGTTGCTAAGTAGACGTACAGTAAATGTGTAGGGCGACACCGACGACCGAAGGAGCCACCATGCTCACCATCCCCACCAGCCAGGTTCGCGACATCCTCGACCTCGCCGCACTCAACGACGACGTCATCAGGATCGCGGGGGTGACCCGCAAGGGCGCACCGGCCATCGCGATCACCATCGACACGAGCGCGGGTGACGTGAGCGAGCGGTTCCAGGGCGGCATCGCCGACCACCTCGGCTCGTTCATGGTCGAGACCCTCGCCCCCCGCACCACCGTCACCAGGTGCCGCAACGGCTACCAGGTGATCACCATCACCCAGACGCGGCTGGGCGACTAGCCCCAGGCGGGGCGGGGCGCACACCCCGCCCCGCCCGGACCCCCCGGGGTCGTTCAAAAGTTCGGATCTTCGCGGCGCGCCGCGCGGTGGGGGTCTTTTTCTGCGGGGTGGCTTTTCCCCGGAAAACGTTTCTAAGTACCCGTACAATCATGTGAGGTTCCATGGAAATTCCCGGCGACTCCACCGCCTATCCCATCCGTATCGAGTACATCGACCCCAACCCGTGGGACAAGGACTGCACCCGCCGCACCGGCGTCCCCACGCAGAAGTACGCCGGATGCCAGACCCTGCAGCAGGCCGAGCGCGGCGCGGGGCACATGTCCAGCACCAGGCTCTCTGGCATCCTCGTCACCGTCTACGACGCCGCCAGCGGCACGTGGAAGCCGTACCCGTGCGTGTGGTGCGGCCAGTCCATCAACTGTCCGCGCAGCGCGGACTGGTGGATCCACATCGACAGCGGAGAGGCCCCCTGTGTCGGCCACCCCGGGCGCTCGGCGGCGCCGACCCTTCCGGTCCCGTGCCCGGAGCCGGTCACCCCGGCCGCGTTCTGGATGCAGGCGCTCGCGGCGATCGAGGACGGCGAGCGCACCAACCTCGCCGGGCTGGTCGAACGCACCCTACTGGTTCGCTACGCCGACCTTCGGGGTAATCGGGAGCGGTTGTTCGGGGTGGAGAACCGGGACGCCTTGGAGCAGCACAACGGCGACCGGAGCGCGGCCACGGAGTTGATGGACTACTACCTCGGCCAGATCGGCTACTGCAATCCCGGCGCGCGTGTCTGTCGCAGCGACGGCCACTTCATGGAGGCCGAGGAGCTGCGCCGCCACGTGCGCGGGTGCATCGAGAGCTACCGCCTGGCACCGGGAGGCGATGACCGGTGACCCCTGACTACGAGTTCCTGCTCACCTGGGGCAGGCCGGGCCACGATCCGAATTACGCCCTGACCCGCGACCACGCCCAGGAGTTGGTTGACGGCTGGCGGGGGACCGGCACTTTCGCCGGCACCCTCGACAGCGGTGACCTGCAGTTCACGAACAATCGCGGCCGGACCGCGGTCATCCGTCCCTACGTCCCCTATCGAGCCCGGGAAGGAGAGTCCTCGTGATCAACTGCTTGGCCTGTGGGAGTCCGTGCGTGGACCCGCAGGGCCGCACCTGGTGTCGGGCGTATGAGTGCCACGGTCACGCCGACAAGCGTTGCCTCATCGTCTCCCGGCGCGGGAAGCCGACCTCCAAGGAGGTGGACCTGTGCGCCCACCACGCCCAGTGCGGCAGCAGCACCTTCCGGGTTGTGCGGGTCCTGGGTGACGCGCCGCGCCGGGCCGTCAGCGATGCGGATCAGGGGGACCGGTGATGGCCCGAAAGCCCAGTGAGCACGTATGCGGCAGGTGCGGCCTGGCCGTCTACGCCTGGGGTGTCGAGGGGTGGAAGCACGCCGCCTCGGGCACCACCTCGTCCTCCTGTGGGCGAACGCCCCAGGTGGTGACCCGCGCCGCCTACAAGGAGCAGGCCGCCGCCGAGGTCGCCGCGCTCGCCCACGCCCTGCGGAACCTGGGAGGCTCGGGTGGCCGGTAGGAAAAGCAGCATGGTCGGCCGGGTCTACCTCGACCCCGGTGATCGCCTGTCGGGTCGGCGGGATCCCGCCGAGCCGGTCACCGTCCTGTGCGGTTGGGGGCCGGGCGGCGGCCCCCGTAATGTCCTGATCGAGCGCGAGGACGGCACCCGCGACGTCGTGCCGTTCTGCCGGCGTCTGCGCCGCGCTTCCTGAACTCCCTCCTTCCAAGAGCATGCTAAGTAGGCGTACAGTCAATGCGGGGGCCATCCCCCCGCATTGACTGGCAGGAGATGAACCATGAGCCGCAGCACCGAACGACTCATCGCCGACCTGTTCGCCGGGCCCGGCGGCTGGGACATGGCCGCCTGGATCCTGAGCTTTCCCGACGTGTACGGCTTCGACATCGACGCCGACGCCTGCGCCACCGCCCGCGCGGCCGGGTTTCTACGCACCCAGGCCGACGTGCGCTCACTGAACCCCGCGGACTTCCGCGACACGCGAATGGCGATCATTTCCTCCCCATGCCCGACCTTCAGCCGGGGCGGTAAGCGGACCGGGGTGACCGGCAACGATCCCGAGATCATCAGCACCGGCATCTGCAGCCTGGGGGACAGCGAGGTTGGCCTCCGTAGCGACGACGACTACGCCACGGCCTACGACCGGGTCCGCGACCCGCGCACCGCCCTGATCCTGGAGAATCTGCGCTTCGCGCTCCGCATGCCGAACGTGCGGTGGGTCGTCGCCGAGCAGGTTCCCGCCGCCCGCCCCGTCTGGATGGAGATGGCCGCGGAGCTGGCCATTGCCGGATACCGGTCCTGCCACGTGGTGACCGTGCACGGCGAGGACCTGGGCCTACCGTCGCGCCGTAGCCGCGCCTTCCTCCTCGCCACCCGCCACCACACCCCCGACCTCATCGCCGATCTGCCGGTACGCGAGCACTGGAGCTGCGGTCTTATCGATCCCCCGACGGTTCACCTGGCCGCCGCCGAGCCTCTGCTTCCGCCGATCAGCATGGCCATGGCGCTCGGCTGGCCGTCGGGGGAGAGGATCAACACGCGCGGCCAGCGCAGGACGTCCGGCGGCAACGAGTTCAGCGCGGACCGGCCCGCCTGGTGTCTCACGGAGAAGGCGCGGTCGTGGCGGCGGGTGTCCGACGGGCGGCAACTCACCGAGTCCGAGGCCGGGCTGTTGAACGGCTTCCCGGCCGATCACCCGTGGCAGGGAAGCCGGTCGAAGAGGTTTCTTCAGATCGCCGACGTGGTCGCTCCGCCGGTCGCCGCAGCCGTCCTCGCGACGGCCATGGAGATCCCCTGGCGCGAGCGGGTGCGGGAGTACCTGGAGGGCATCTACCCCGCCGGAGTCGCCGTACCGGTTGGAGTGCAGGGGTCCTTGTTCGCGGTCCATCAGTGACCTTATGCTAAGTAGGCGTACATTCAATGGCGCGAGCGGTATGAGCGAGCCGCCTCGCGCCACACCCAAGGAGATGACCATGACCACCGTCGACACCACCCCCACCTCCGACGATCTCCGCGCCGTTGCCGCCCAGGCCCGGGAGGACGCCCGCCGCTACACCGGTCTCCTGCGTGTCCTCACCGGCTACGCCCACAACAGCGAGCAGCCGATGACCGACGTCATCCTCGGCCTCGCCATCCGCCGCGCCGAGACGCACCAGCACGCCGCCGAGTACCTCGCCGGCTACCTGGCCGCCGCCGCGGCCTACCGGTCGGCTATGGAGGAGCTGATCAACCGTCGCGAGGAGACGCTGGTCACCCTCCGCCTCTACGCCGACGGCGCCCTCCACGCCGACGCCGCCGCCTAGCGTCGTGGGCAGCGCGATTTCGACCAAACTCCTCTCGCGCTAAGTAGGAGCCTCATAGAGTGGCGCTGAGTTGAATGCGATGACCGGGAGAGTGTGTCTGATGGCTGCCGGAATCAGCTGGATCTGATCCCTCGCGGGGCGGGCGAAAGCCCGCCCCGCACGCCTTTCCCCGCCGTGTCCCCGTGAGGTCTCCGGGCCGCTGCGCCACCATAGGCGAGACACCATGGCGCAACCGGGAGGACAGCGATGGGCTGGAGGAGCGCACATCCGGGCCGCACGCTCCTGTCGCGCACGGTCGAACTGCTCGCACGAATCCTGCTGTTGAGTGGCGGGACGGCCCTGGCTGTCGCCGTATGGATCGACGACATCATCCTGGCCGCTATCGGCTTCCTGGCGATGACGCTCGGCGCCATCGGGGTCGGGCTCGTCCTCCTCGAACGCGCCGACCACCCGCAGGGCCAGGAGGGCGGCGCGGGTGAACGTCAGTGTTCCACCATCCCAAATGACTAAGTACATGTACGGTTGCTGCGTCGATAATCCCTCGGAGGGCGCCTCGTATGGCCCACAAAGCGCACGAAATCAAGGCCACCCAGTTTCGGGACCCCGCGAGCACCTCGCCGGGGACGCCGACCAGGCCGTCCTCTACGCCCCCTGTCAGCGCAGCGCGGGCGACGGACCGATGAAGAACCCGGCGGCCAAGGTCGAGCGCTTCAACGCCGTCCTCTACTACACCTCCCGCGTCATCGTCGTGATCGCATCCGGCTACGCCTTCGCGCTCACCTACTACACCCTCCGCTACATCCCGACCCTGTTCGACGACCTCGCCCTGCCCTGGTGCATCACGGCGGTGATCGCTTTCTGCTGGGCCATCGCCGAGCGCCGGGTCACCGACGCTCACTTGCAGGGCCGCCTGGCCGGACTCCGCGAAAGCCGCGCGGCACACCCCACCACGGAGGAAACGGAATGACGATCACCCTGCCGCCTCCCATGATCCCGCCCACCGAGGACGGCACACTGTCCTGGCACGAGGCCGCCCGCCTTGCCCTGGACGCCTACCGCCTCACCGAGCGCCGCATGCTCGCCTACGGCGTGCAGGGCTATTACCACGGCGTCCCGCTGATCGAGCAGGCCGACCAGGAGCCCACCACGATCAACCCCATGTGGGAGATCGCCCGCCGCCTGCCGACCTACGCCGACACCCAGCGCCCCTACGGCGGCGGCATCGAGGTGCTGCCGGAGTACGGCACCTGGCGCACCCAGCTCATCGACCGCTTCGCCTACCTCATCCCCGCCCCTCGCGCCCTGGCCTGGATCGTCCAGGTCCTCGACGGCCGCCCGGTAGTAGAGGTCGGCGCCGGTCTCGGCTACTGGGCATGGCAGCTCGGCCAGCTCGGCGTGGTCGTGGAGGCGAGCGACATCAGCCCGCCGGAGGAACACCGCACGTTCGTCCCCGTCCAGCAGACGTCGGCGCCCGAGGCCGCCGCACAGGCTGGTGACGCCGCCCTGATGATCCTGTGGCCGCCGATGGGCACCGCCGTCTCCTCCATGGCCATGGACGCCCTCACCGCCTACACCGGCGACCACATCATCGTGTGCACCGAGTTCCGGCGCGACCCGTGCGCCGGCGACGAACTCTTCCTCCGCGCCCTGCGCGATGGGTGGCGGGCGGCGGACGCCAGCTCCGGGCACGTCAACTGGGACGTCCTCGGCGATGTCCACCTCGCCCTGTTCGAGCGGCGGTGATGCAATGCCCCGCCAATGGGCCGACACCCGGGAGAACCCCGATGGGCCTTGAGTACAGCCAGGACCCCATGACCGGGGACGTCACGATCCGCAACACCACCGACAGCGAAGCAGGCGGCGGCGCCGTGGTGGCGACCGCCGCGGAGTGGGAGACGTTCATCGCGACCCTGAACGCCCCCACCCTGACCGACCCGCTGCAGATGATGGCCGAACTACGTCGTCACGTCTCCGGCCTGCTCGCCCACATCGACACCACCGGCCGCCCGACCCCCGACCATGTCAACCCGGACGACCACCGCCTTCCCGGCCCTGTCTGGCATCCCGCCTCGAACTGGACCATCCGCGTCATCGACAGCGGTTCGACGCCTGACGTCGTGTACGTCACCACGCCGGGCGCGTTTCACCCCAGCGACTTCGACGCCACCCGCATCGCCGCCACCCGCCGCATCGCCATGGCCATGGCCATGCTCGCCGCCTGTGACTACGCCGATCACCGCCTGGCCGGCGTGACGTTCATCGGCGGCCGGGACGCCCCCGAGCATGGCAACTGCGGCCAGGCGTGCCCCTGAGCAGGACGCGACCATAGCAGGGACGGTGCCCGAATGTGGTCGGCATGCCTGCCCGATCACTTCGGCGCCGTCTGTGGCGCGCCATGACCGACCGCGACCCCGCTCTGGCGGTCCTGTGGCGGCCCTACTGCTGGATTCGCGGCTACCACGACCCGCACCACTGCGACGCCTGGTTCGAGACCTGCAACACCTGCGAGCTGGTGGTGTGGACCCAGCGGGACGAGGACGAGCGTCCGGCCTGGCTCCACGCCGACCGTCTGGCTACGACCTGGCGGCGCCTGCTCGGGGGCGGTCCATGAGCGGGCGCAGCGCGGTCATGGACCGCGAGACCCGGTGGGCCTTCACCGCCGCTTTCGACGGGCGGCGCAGGAAACGCCGCGGCTGTCGTCGGCCGGGTTGCGTGTGCACCGCCTACGGCCGGACGGTCTACCGGTCGACCCGCACCTGGCCCTTCGGCACCTCGACGCACCGCCGGGCTCGGCTGGTGCACCTGGTCGACGCGGTCTACACCGCCTGGGAGGGCGGCCAGTTGGTCGGGGCCATGGTCCGCTGGATGTGCGGCGCCTACAGCGCCCGCTACCGGCTGCTTTCGGCCTGGGACGGCGACGTCTGCCTGGTGTGCGCCGCGGCGGTCCTCCGGGCCCAGGAAATCGCCGCCGGGGGCTGCTGATGTCCGCCGGCCGCTTTCGGCACACCGTGGCCGTCGACTTCGACCGCGTCGTGCACGACTACCTGCACGGCTACCAGGACGGCAGCATCTACGGCGACCTGGTGCCCGGCGCCGTCGAGGCCCTGCACGCCCTCATGCGCGACTTCATGGTGGTGATCTTCACCGCTCGCCTGGACGTCATCGGGGTCGCCTCCTGGATCCGGTCCCGAACCGGCATCAGCGCGGTCGTCGAGCCGCTCGGGGAGCGGGTGAGGCGATGGAGGCCGGGGGAGGTGCTGGTCACCAACCGCAAGGTGCCCGCTCTGGCCTACGTGGACGACCGCAGCGTGGTGTTTCGCGCCTGGCTCGCCGCGCTGGCCGATGTCTACGCCTTATCGGATCTCGCCTGCCCTGGGGGGGCCATGAACGATCAGGAAACGGGGAACGCGGGTCTTCTGGAGGAGATCCGCAGGCTGTGCTCGGAGGAGGATCCGGCCTCGGCCGTGGCCGCCATCCGTGAGGCGTTGGGGGAGCCGGTGAAGGCTCCACGGTCGGCCAAGGATTTGGAGATCAAGTAGCTCGTCGGCAAACTTACGGTAAAGATCAATTCCGCTTTTCATGGGCTGCTGTCGCCCCGTTTCAAGGGCGCGACGGTAGCCCATGCCGTTATGCACCGTCGGCGGCATGCGTACCATCACCGCCCGTTGGTTCACCCCTAGTCGGATCGAGCGCATCCGCCTGATCGTCATTCACGACATGGAGGCCCCCGAGGGGCCGCTCACCGCGGAAAACGTCGCGCAGTACTTCGCCTCCACCGACACGAAGGCGTCGGCGCACGTCTGCGCCGATAACAACTCCCGCGTCCGGTGCGTGCCGGATGTGTACACCGCTTGGGCTGCGCCGGGGGCCAATGCCGACGGGTTGCAGCTCGAACTGGCGGGCTACATGCGCCAGAGCCGCGAGCAGTGGCTGGATGAGTACTCCCGGGGGGCGCTGGACCAGGGGGCCCAGCAGGTCGCCGAGTGGTGCCGGTTGCATGATCTGCCGCCGCGGCAACTGACGCGCGCCGAGCTACGGGCTGGCCTCCGGGGGATCACCAGCCACGTCGATGTCTCGGAGGTCTACCAGCGCAGCGACCACACCGACCCGGGCCCCAACTTCCCGTGGGGCATCTTCCTGGCGCTGGTACACACGTACCTCGGGGACGCCGAGCCTCCCGCTGAGGAGGAGACGGTAACGGCGCCGACCTGGCCCGGCCGCGTGCTGCGCCTGGCCACCCCGCTCATGGAGGGCAACGACGTGCGCCGGTGGCAGCGGCAGATGCGTGCCCGCGGGTGGTCCATCGACGTGGACGGAATCTACGGGCGAGCGTCGGAGCGGACCGCCCGGGCCTTTCAGGAGGAAAAGGGGCTGGTCGTTGATGGCATGGTGGGGGCGGTGACGTGGAGAACGTCATGGGAGGCGGAGGTGACGTGAGGCGTGCCTACAGCGATTCGCGAAGGTCAGGCAGTAAACTATAGCTAAGTGCCCGGACTGTAAATAGTGATGTACGCCTTGAACCGTCAACCTTCGATAAAGGGTCGGACATAATTCAGGTGCGGCGCGCACGTTGTTCCTGGATCGGGCAACGCGCCCTCGGCGCACCCCTTCCCCGTGTCACCAAACAGGCCGAATGGCCGGTTTCGGCTTGCGTTATTTGATATTTCTACTATGAGCGAAGGGGCGTCATGGCAGCGTGCGACACGATTACCGCTGTCACAGCCGCGCGCACCGACCGAGGGCAACACCTTCCCTACATTCCGGCTAGCGTCCGCACCGCGATCGTTTTCTAGCATTTTACCCCGAAAAATAAAAATACCCCCTATGTCGCCTTTCCGGCATTTCGACCCACTCCTTATCGGGCGGCAAGGCTCTACCGCCTAGGAGGCGATTTTGACGTACACAAACGGGCTGGATACTCCTCCGGCACGAGCCCGCGCACTGACCGACCTCATCGAGGTCCTCACCGGCAGTGACAACCTGATCGCCCGACTTCAGGAGGACCCCACCGATGAGGCCGTCGATCTCGCGCTGGACGCTCTCCGGAAGCTCTGCAGGGGGCAAAGCTTTCCGAGGCAGACGCGCGACGAACTCATTACGGCGCTGGCCGACAACGCCCGGACCCTCAACTTAGACGTCATCGGCAAGGCCGCGGGTGTCAGCGACGCCATGGTCAGCCGAATCGCTGTGAACGGAGGCGCCGCCCCGCGCACCTACCGGCCCCGCCGGGAGGCCAAACCGCTGACCTAGGGCGCGACACTAGCCCCGCCTCGCTGACACGCTCACCCCCGGAGACCCACCCCCAACGGGACCATCCGGGGGTGTTTGCGTGCCGGCGGCGATCTGGAACATCTCCATGGAGCAGGGCGAGTCCTTCGACGTCTTGCTGCGTCTGCGCGAGCAGGGCGGCTCCGGATCCCCCCTCGACCTCACCGGCTACATGGTGCGGATGCAGATCCGCGAATCGGTGGACGCCCCCGAGCCGCTGGTCTCCCTGACGTCCAGCCCCACCGGCGGCATCATCGTGGACGGCCCCGCCGGGACAATTTCGATCTCCATTGACGACGGCGCCACCAGCGGATGGACCTGGCGCTACGGCGTCTATTCCATCGAGATCGAGTCGCCCGCCGGCAAGGTCAAGCGGATCTTGAAAGGCGAAGTCACGCTCGACCGCGAGGTGGTGCGGTGACCGAGCCCGCCATCCACCTCACCGTCGACCTCACCCGCACCATCCTGGTCGAAGTCGACCTCGCCCGCACCGTTCTGATCGAGGTCGACAACGACGGCCCCGTCCTGGTCGAGGTCGACAACGGCGGTCCCGTCCTGGTGGTCGAGGGCCCACCCGTGCACGAGATCGAGCTGGCCGTCCCCGGCGTTCAGGGGCCTGCAGGCCCACCAGGACCCACGGGCCCGCAGGGCGAGCAGGGGCCGCCCGGCCCCCACGGCGGCGCCGTCGAGGAGACGACCGCCTTCGCCGCCCCGGCCGCGGTGTGGGAGGCCGCCCACGCCGTACCGGTCACTCCCTCCGTGTACTGCTACGACTCCGGCGGCGCCTTGGTCGAGGGCGACGTCTCCTATCCCACCCCTTCCTCTGTCCGAGTCGAGTGGGCCTGGCCGATGGCGGGCCACCTCGTGGTCACCACCTAGAAGGGGCGAGGAATGCCCAAGTTCGCGGCCCAGATCGACACCCAGCGAATCCCGATCAAGGGCCTGATCGCCGAGGCCAGCGGCACCGCACCGGCGACCCCGGGCAACGGCCAGCAGTGGACCGACACCAGCGCCACGCCGGTCCCGAAGTACTGGGATGGCTCGACGTGGGTCCGGATGAACGGCGCCGACATCCCGGACTCGACGATCACCAACGCGAAAATCGCCGCCGCGGCCGGGATCAGCCTGAGCAAGCTCGCGACCGATCCGTTGGCCAGGGCGAACCACACCGGAACTCAGCTCGCGGCCACGATCTCCAACTTCGACACGCAAGTGCGCACCTCGCGGCTGGACCAGATGGCCACGCCGACGGCGGCCGTCATCTTGAACGGCCAGAAAATCACGAGCTTGGCCGACCCGACGCTGTCCACCGACGCCGCCACCAAGGCGTACGTGGACGCGGCGCGGGCGGGCATCGCAGGTGTCAAGGATCCGGTGCGAGTGGCGACCCAGGCCAACGTGACCATCGCCTCCCCTGGCGCGGCCATCGACGGCGTCACCCTCACCGCAGGTGACCGCGTCCTGCTCGCCGGACAGTCCACCGGCACCCAGAACGGCATCTACCAGTTCAACGGCGCCGCCTCCGCCATGACCCGCACCACCGATGCCGACACCGCGGGAGAAATCCAGGACGGCACGCTCGTGGCCGTCAGCGAGGGCACCTACGCCGGAAGCCAGTACATCCAAACCTCTGTCGCGAGCGGCGCCCCGGGCTCCTGGAGCATGGTCTGGACCGTCTACAACACCGCGGGCTCCTCCTACAGCGCGGGCGCGGGCCTGGCCCTGTCGGGCTCGACGTTCAACGTCGGCGCCGCGGACGGCAGCATCGTCGTCAACGCCGACGACCTCACTGTGGGCCTGGTCCCCATCGCCAAGGGCGGCACCAACGCCACCACCGCGGCGGCGGCCCGCACCAACCTGGTCGCCGTCACCGCCTACAGCGCCGACGCCCCCGCCCTGACGGCCGGGGTCGCCGCCAACATCACCCACAGCCTGAACAGCACCGACGTGCAGGTGTACGTGCGGGAGATCACCGGCGGCGCGCGGGTCTACCTGGACGAGGCCGTTGTCGACAGCAACACGATCAGCGTGAAGTCCGACATCGCATACGGGTCCGGCACGCTGCGGGTCGTCGTGCAGGCGAGGGCGTGATGGCGATGGTGAATCCGCTCGACGTCATGTGCCCGGCTTGCCTGGTCGCGCCGGGGCAGGACTGCTACGCCACCTCGACGGATGAGCCACGTGCGCAGCCGCACCGGCTGCGGGGCCTGGCCGCCGCCCGGCGGCTGGTGCAGTGCCAGCACTGCTCGGGCATCGGCTGGCGGCCGGAGGAGCTGGAGACGAAGGACGCCTAGTGCCCAAGTTCAGCAGCGCGCTCCAGCTGGCCGAGCAGACGTCCCCGGCGAACCCGCCGGCGGGGTGGGTGAGCTTGTTCGCCAAGCCCGGCGGGGCGTTGTGGGCGCGGACGTCCGCCGGGGTGGAGAGATTGGTGGAGCCGGGCATTCTGTTCCCGTTCTCTGCCTCGGGCACGCTCGCGGTCATGATCGGCAGTTACAGGCTGTACAACGACACCGGAAACGCGCTCACGATCAAGGCGGTGCGGGCGTCGGTCGGCACCGCCCCCACCGGGGCGCCAATCCTCGTGGACATCAACGTCGATGGATCGACGATCTTTGCGACACAGGCCAACCGGCCCACCATCGCCATCGGCACCAACACCTCCGGCAAGGTCACCGCGATGTCGACCACCTCGATCGCCGACGGCTCGTATTTCAGCGTGGACGTCGACCAGGTCGGCAGCGTCGTCGCCGGGGCCAACCTCACCGTCCAGGTTCTCTGTTAGGAGCAGCATGGCCGTACTCGGAACCGCCGCGCGCCGCATCGTGGCCGCCCAGTGGATGCGCGACAACCTCACCACGACGACCTTCACCAAGGACGACCTCACCTTGGCCGTAGCCGCGACGGACGACTGGATCGAGCTCAACATGGCCTCCTTTAACCTCGCGCTTCCCGTCGGGTTCCGCAGCTCGGCGACGGCCGCGCAAAAGGCCGAGATCTTCGCCTATGTGTTGTGGCGCCGCGTCGGGCGTCTACGCGCACAGGAAGACGGCTGAGGACGCGACCTTAGCTCGCCTTATTCGGCACGGTATGAGGTGCCCACCCCCACGGGTCTGAGGGGTGTGCCATCGCTACCGGTACCGTTCTACTGCCGATCGGGGCCGCCGTGCTCCCGGACGGGACTACGGGCAACCTGTTCCCGGGCATCGTCCGAACGAAATCGTCCGGCACCGCGCCGGGCGTCTACCTCCTTCAGGCGAACTTCGACGCGGCGAACCTGGAGTGGCTGGCCTGGAGCTTCCGGATGCCGGCCGACTACGCATCGGCGCCGGTCATGAAGGTGCAGTACAAAATGACCGGCGCTACCAGCGGCAACGTCATCATCAACGGTCGTCTCGCGGCCGTCACGGTCGGAGATGCCACCGACGTCGATGCCAAGACGTTCGCCAGTGCCAACGTGTCGGCGGCCACCGCCGTACCGGCCACTACGGCGGGCAAGCTCGGCGAGATCAGTCTGCCCCTGTCCACTGATGACGGGCTGGCGGCCGGTGACTTCGTTGTTGTCTACCTGGGGCGTGACGGCGCGTCGGTGTCCGACACCGCGGCGGGCGACATGGAGGTCGTGACGGTCGCGGTCGAGTATCAGACCACCTGACATGCCGCGTACGTTCAACGGCACCTCTGACAACCTGCGCGCGTCGATCGGGGCGTTCTCCTCCGCGACGGCGTTCGGCACCATGGCCTGCATCTACAAGATCAATTCCGCGAAGCTGCAGGGCCTGTTGGGCACCTACACCTCCGCTGGGGCGGTGACGTGGGCGCTGGAGCTGGACGCTGCCGGCGTGATGCAGGGGGGCAACGACTCGGGGGCCAGCAACGGTCCGACCGTCTCGGTCGCGGACGGCTGGTGCATCATCGCGTACGGCAAAGCGAGCGGGACCGTGGCGCCGAGGTATCACAAGTACGTCCTGAGCACGGGCGTGTGGACCCACAGCAGCGGGGCGTCCACCCTCGCCAACGGCACCACCACTCCGGGCGCGTCCGGCGGGTGGCGGTTCGGCCAGTGGCAAACAGTGGACTTCGCCGCCGGAACGATGGCCGCCGCCGCCGCGTGGACCGGCAGGACCCTCTCCGACGTTGAAGTGGAGACGCTGGCGGGCGGCCTGACCGCGTGGTTGTCGCTGGCGCCGGGCGGCATGTGGGTCTTCGACCAGCACGCCACCACGCAGGCCGTCGTTGACCTCACGGGCAACGGCGCGAACCAGACGACGGTCACCGGCACCACCGTCTCCCTGGACGGCGTGCCGGGATTCTCGCACGGGCACCCGGTCCTCAAAGTGACCCGCCAGGCGCCCGCCATCGCTGGGTTCCAGGGATGGGGAGTTCCACTCTGATCAGGTGTTTCTCTCGCCAAACAAGCTAAGTAGACGTACGATAGTTTATGTAGCGCCGCCCGCAAAAGGGAGCCGATTCATGCATGTCTCGGAGATGTACGACGCCCTGACCGAAGGGGTCACCCAGGCCCGATCGCAGCCCTGGCGGCCCTGGCGGCGCAGGATCGCCATCTACCTCACCCGGCCCGCCATCACGTTGGGTGCGCCTCCCAAGGACCACACCTGGACGGCCATCCACTGCCTGCCCGGCCCGCCCCCCAGCTACGGCTACAGCATCGGCCAGGCCCGGCAGATGGCCGCCGTCCTGCGCGACGCGATGGGCGGCTACCACCACCTGCTGCAGGGCCTGGCCGATGAGAAAGCCGCCCAGGCCACCTACCTCACCAAGAACACCTAGGAGCCCCCGTGAACCCTAACTACCGCCTATACGGCCAGTTCGACCACTCCGACTTCCCGCACGGCACCCCCCGGGGCAGCAACCTCGGCTGCCGGACCGCCTCCCCCTGCCCCGCCACACCGACCTGCGCGCAAGCGGAGAGCACACGCCGCAAGCAGATCGAGCTGAACCGCCACCTCGGCCGCCCCTGGCCGTCGGCCATCGTACCCGCCGACGACGTGCGCGATCACCTGCAGGTGCTGTTCCAGGCGGGCTGGAGTCTCCAGGAGATCTGCACTGCATCGGGGGTCGCCAGGCTCACCGTGCAGCGCATCGTCCGCGGCTTTGGTTGCCGGTGGGACGCGGCCGACGCCCTGAAGTCGATCGCCGTCGCAGACCTCAGGCAGACGAAGGAGTTCGAGGCCCGGCACCGATCCCCCAGGCACATCGTCTCCGCCGCCGCAGCCCGCAAGCACCTGCGCATGCTCCTGAAGGTCCCGGGTGCCTCCTGCGGGGTGATCGCGGAGTGCGCCGGACTCGCCAACTCCGTGGTGACCTCCATCCATGCGGGCAACTACCCAAGCATCCGGCTCGCCAGCGACCGCAAGATCCGGGCTGTCACCCGCGAGCAGGTGATGGAGCAGGTGTGCCGGGTGCCGGTCACACAAAAGATCGTCCAGCTCATTCGATCGATGCAGGTGCAAGGGTGGGGGACGAAGTGGCAGAGCCAGTACTACGGCCGCACCTACCACTGGGTCAGGGGCGTGGCCCGGGGGTGCTACAGCACCATCTACGCCGCCGACGCTAAAAAGATCTTCGCCCTGGCGGAACGCGTTGAGGGCACCTGGGGGCCCGACCTCATCAGCGCGGGGAAGGCGCGTGCCCAGGGGTGGCATCCCCTGGCCTGCTACAACAACGCCGGGCAGCTGCTCCCCGGATCGGTCCGTGAACGGGATAAGGACGCCGCGCGCCGGGACCGCGAGGAGGCCCTTCAGCAGACCGCCCGCAACCACCTGGAGGCTCTGCGCCTCAGCTTGGAGGAGGGAATCTCGGCTGGCGCGATCGGCAAAAAGCTCGGCGTTGACGACACCCAGGTTCAGCGGTGGCGCACCGGCGTCGGCCTCCACTTCGTCGGTATCGGCGGCACGGGAGGCGGCGCCAGCACCTCGATCCTGCGCCGCGACTGCACCACGCAGGCCCGGCAGGTCATGCGGATCCTGGCCGCCTACCACTCCGACCCGTCGATGGATCCTCAGGAGGCCGTACGAGAGCTACGCGCCCTCAAGGCATCCCTCAAGCGCCAGCAGCAGGGCAAGAAAGCGGCCTGACCAGCCAGGACAGCCCATATGTGGGTGCATTTTCCATCGCATTTGATAAGATCGTTTCAGGGGTCGAGAGGTCCGAATGCGATGAACGTGAACAAGCCCTACAGTCACGTGGCAGTCCCGTGGGTCAACGACTCGACCGGACTGCTGGAATGCCGCGTCTGCCCCCGCCCTGTCATCGGCCACGGCCCGACGTTTCGCCACTTTGACGAGGCGGTGCGGCAGCGCGCGACCGACCCGACCATGGCTGACGCCGTCGAGGATGCGGTGCTCGTCGTCACCCGCGCCCTGGAGGAGATGTGGACCGACCGGGTCAGCGACGCCGACCGGGCCCGCGTCGCCATCGAGGCCCTACACGACGTCGGCGCGCTCCAGGTCCGCCGCCGGTGGAAGATCCGGCGGCTGTTCCGGGCCGTCGCCTGAGACGATAGGCGGCATGACACACCTCGCCGAGACAGCGGAGATCTGGTTTCGCGGCCTCCTGTACGGCAGCGAGACCGGGCTGCCCGGCCCGATCCTGTACGTCTCGACCAATGACAGCCGCGCCCGGGACTACCTGATCCCTACCGTCAAACGGTACGGCCTGCCGATCCTGAAGCTCGACGGCCCCGAGGAACACGCCACGCTGGTCCTGGAACCGGCCTGCGGGGAGTGGAGCGTCGCCATCGGCGACCAGCAGGAGATCACCGTCAGGTGGCCGTGCCCCGACGGGGACCTGGTCTACGACGGGAGAATGACCAGCGCCGTTTGGTGTCAGGCCGCCCTGCAGGCCGGGATGTGTCTGCTCATGGTCGGCCCGCCCGGGCCCATGAAGCCCGAAATGACCATCGCCGACCTGGTCGAGATGACCTGGATGGCAGGCGGCGCCCTGGGCATGGTGGCCGTCTCCCCGGGACAGGCCGACGGACCCGACGGCGCCCACGAGTAGTCGCGGGGCTACGGTCGCGCGCTCCGCTGCACCAGCACCGTGGCGATGTCGGCGACGTCGACCTCCACGACGTCCCGGATGCATCCTCCCAGGAGCCTCACCGCCTCCGGCGCAGACACGGCAGCCAGCTCGGCGACGAACAGGTGCCCATCGCCCAGGAAGCCGGTGAGGACCAGGTCCGACTGCTCGACAAGCTGCGCTACCTGGCCGGCGGTGAGGCCGTCGATGCCGACCTGGACACGCCAACGCCCCAGGGCCGCCGTGGTGGTGGTGTCAATCACGTGCCTGGCGGGGGAATCGAACCCCCGGCCTCCCGGTTTTAAAGCGGGCGCTCTCCCATTTGAGCTAGCCAGACGTTACAGACCGCCACGATAGTTCTACGGGTGGTCAATATCTTCTAGATCTTCGATTTGGCGTTGCACCTCGGCGTTCCGCGTCGCCGCGAGGACCGCGGCCACCCGCCGGTCATGCTCGACCAGCTCGATCCGCCCCAGCCGATGGGCGTCCCCGATCGTGACGATGGCCAGCTGCCGCTCGCTGTCGGTCGGCCGCGCCTGCAACCACCTCCGGTAGTAGGTCTCCCGTCGCCGGTCCGCCGCCCGCCGGAGCCGCCTCTGCTTGCTGCACGCCAGGTAGATGATCAGAACCCACGAGACGATGCCGCCCACGAGCCCGACGATCATCTCCGCGAGGTCCATGCGTCCTCCTGCCCCTGGAAGGGGCCCGACCGCCCGCAGCGTACGGCCGGCCCCCGTGGCGAAGGTCGGGCTCGAACCGACGCCGCACCCTTATAAGAGGTGCACTCTTCCAGTGAGCTACTTCGCCTCGCGGGTGAAGGTACAGATACTTAGTGGGGAGCGTCAACGGATTCCGGTGTCCGGCGGTTAGAGGGTTAGCCAACACCGCATTACCCGCCCGATTCAAGATCCACTCTCTCGAGGTGCTGGAGCCCTAGGACATAGGGCGCGCTCTTAACGCCGGGCCGGTGCCATGCTGACCCCCGATCACGCACCCCGGGAAACCGGCGCGCCGTGCCACCCCCAGAACACCGGCCCCACGGGGCCGCGATGACCTCTGGGCTGAAAGGGCACGATGACCGACACCTCGCGCGACCTCGAACCGTCCCCTCCCGACCCGGCGAAGCAGACACCGCGCCCCAAGCGGCTGCTCACCCAGAACTCCGATCTACGACGCATCGGCGTATGGAACTGGTCGATCCCGGCGCTGGCCGCACGGCTGGCCAACGGCCGTACGATCCGCACCTGCCCGGCCGCCGGCGTTTGCGCCCGGGTCTGCTACGCCCGCAACGGCACCTACAACATCCCCTCGGTGCGGGCCCGGCACGTCGCCAACCTCACCTACGTCTTGGACGACCCCGACGGCTGGGAACGGCAGATGACGGCCGAGCTGAACGGCACGCGCTTCGCCGGCAGGTGGATCCGCGTCCACGACGCGGGCGACTTCTTCTCCGACGGCTACCTGGCCGCCTGGCTGCGCATCATGCGCTCCTGCCCGGGAGTGAACTTCTACTGCTACACCAAGGAGGTCGAGCGGTTCCGGCGCCTGGTCGAGCCCGACCCGCCCGCGAACTTCAAGTGGGTCTACTCCTACGGCGGCACCGAGGACGCACTCCTGCGTGACGGCGACCGCGTCGCCGATGTCTTCCCCGACGAGGAGGCGATCCACGCCGCCGGGTGGCACTCTCAGGACGCCTCCGACCTGCTGGCCGTGCTGGGCCCGGCGCCGGTCGGCATCCCTGCCAACAACATCCCGCGGTTCCAGCGCCTCCAGGGGAACCAGACCCTCAGCCAGTGGCAGGCCGATCTCGACGCCCAACGCACCGCGCGCCGCGAAGGGCGAATAAAGGGACTGGATGCATGAACCTATTCCGCGAACAGCTACTACCCCGCCTTGTCGATCTCTAGCCTTACCCACAACGCTCCACGTCAGGAGCCCGGCGAGGAAAGGGAGACACATGGGAGATCACCAGGGCAAGCCCGGCGATAAAGAGAAGGACTTCGTGCTGCCGCCGCTGACGAAGGAGAAGTCCGACGGCCGTCCCGACGACGGTAAGCACGCGAAGCCCAGCTCGAAATGACCGCAGGCCTGGGGCCGGGACGGCGGCGTCTGCGTGAGCGCCTGCTGGCCTCCGGCGCGATGTCCCCGGACTGGGCCCCCGCCTACGACGCCGTCCCCCGCGAGTTGTTCCTACCCGAGGTGATGTGGCCCTCCGTCGAGGGACAGCGCATCGTGGTCTCCAGGGCCGACGACCCCGCCGAATGGCTGCGATGGGCTGAGGCGGATGTGCCCCTCACCACGCAGTGGGACGACGGCCATCACGACGGCCCTGAGCATGGCGAGCTGGCGACAAGCTCTAGTTCGATGCCCGGTGTGGTGTTCGACATGCTCCGGGAGCTGTCAGTTTTCGACGGGGCGAGGGCGTTGGAGGTGGGCACCGGTACCGGCTGGTGCGCGGCCCTGTTGTCGGCCCGGCTGGGTGAGGACAACGTGGCCTCGATCGAGATCGATGAGGCGGTGGCCACGTCGGCGCGTACGGCGCTGGCCTCCGCCGGGTGGCATCCGTGGCTCGTCGTCGGTGACGGGCTGCTCGGCTGGCCGGAGCGGGCGCCCTACGATCGGATTCTCGTAACGGCGGGGGTGCGGGAGGTTCCGCGGGCCTGGATCGAGCAGGCCCGGCCCGGCGGCGTGATCGTGATGCCGTGGGGGCCGGCCTTCACCGATCAGAATGCCCTCGTGCGGCTGGTCGTCGAGGACGATGGCACCGCCAGCGGGCGTTTCGTCGGCCCCACCCGGTTCATGCACATGCGTTCCCAGCGCGGCACCTGGCCCCGGCATCGGGACTACCTGCCCGACGGCTGGCCCGCCGACACCCGCGAGTCCACGACCTCGCTCACCGAGTCCGACGTCTTGTCCGATGATTCCTACGCCGCGGTGGACTTCGTGCTCGGTCTGCTGATGCCCGAGTGTGTCTACACCTACGGCCGCTCTCCGCGCGGCACCATGACGGTATGGCTGTACGGCCTGGGTGACCTGTCGTGGGCGGCGGTGTACTTCAACGCCGACGACCCTTCGGCCTCGCAGGTCTCCCAGGGCGGGCCGCGCAACTTGTGGGACGAGGTCGAGCACGCCTACCGCTGGTGGGTCGAGCGGGGACGGCCGGGGCATGAGGAGTTCGGACTCACCGTCACCGCGGATGGCCACCAGGAGGTGTGGCTGGGAGAGCCGTCTGTCCGTTTGGTTGTCGGCGGGTCGCGGACCGCCAGGTGTTGAACACGGCGTGCGTTCCGGGGTGTGAGCGGGCACCGTACCGACCTACCGTAAGTCAAGGTGGGGCCGATGGTTTGCCTCCCATCGGCCCCGGCGGTGCACACACCGCCTACGCGGTTCCGCATATCACTCCGCCCGTCCAGTATCGCGGGCCTTGGCCGCGCCGACCAAGCGCCGTGGACGAGTGTGAACATCCGGGAACACATCCGAACGCCACTAAACGATGATCGGCTTGGCGCGGTAGTCGCGCCAAGCCGATCTGGTGGGCTTACTACGGGCCCGAGATGCTGTCGAGGGGGACATAGAAGGTGGCACCGCCCCCGGTGCGGATCTCGATTATGATGCCGTGCTCACCGTGCCGGGGCTCATCAGTGGCGACACCGCTGCGCGGGGGATGCGTGATGAAGGTGCCATAGCGGTCGGTGGCCGAGCTGGTGAAGGTCACCTGCTGCCCCTCCCGGAAGTTCAGGACCCGGGGGTCGATCCCGTAGGGGCCGTCCTCCACCTCCAGGTCGTATCGGGGGTCGAGGTCGAGGACGGCCAGGCGTGGATCGGCAGAGGCCTCGGCGACGAGGGCGCGGACTCGCGCGACGAGTTCGTCCCAGGCCGCTCCCTCGGCAGGGTGCTCACCGGGTTCGAGCCTCAGGACGATTTTGATCTCGTGACTGTCTCGTGCCATGCAGTTCTCCTTGGTCAGCTCTGGTGAAGAGTGAGGACTGGCAGAGCGTGCGGCTCTCCTGGCCCTAGGTAGACATCGCCCCGGCACCGTACGCCCCAGTTGGGGTCGTGCAAGGTGCCGCCGCGGCGCAGAGGCTCCAGGACGCGGCGGGTGAACGCCACGCTGAGTGCTGCGCCCCGGCCAAAGACCCACTTGTCGACGATGAGCGCCCCTTCAGGGATATCGGCCGCAGAGATGAGTGTGTAGTCCGGGTTCCCGGACGTGCAGATCGTGGTCATCGGTCAGCATTCACCAGCGTTCTCCTGTCAGCGATTAGAAATGTACGGCAACTTAGCGGGAGGCGAGGCTAGAAATTCCCATCGAGCAGCCGGAGGGCAGCGACGGCGAACGCCTCGTGGATCTGCGGAGGGGTGTGGCCCCGTTCGGTGAGGGTCCGCACCAGCCCGGAGGCGAACCACAGCACGCGGCCCGCGGTCTCCTCGTCGAAGATGTGGAGGTCGACCGTGAGGATGCGCAGCATCTCCTCGGCGGTGCGTCGGGCCTGGTCGAAGTCGCTACCGCCGTTGGCGACGGCGCGGAAGGCTCGCTGTAGGTCGGTGCGCTCGATCGGAGTGAGTGTCATAAGTGCCTCCTGGCCGGGGTTAAAGCTGGTGAAAGCGAGTGGTGACGAAGAAACCCTTGACTTCGACGTGTTCGCGGGCGTAGCCGAGGGTGCGGTATTCACGCGTGTTGAGCGTCGCTTGGATGGCCTGCTCCTGGAGCGCCTCCTTGTCAAGGCCCCCCGAAACATCCCAATCGTTGATCTGGAGCGTTACGCCGCCCTTATTTCTGCCCTCCTTGATCTGCAGGAGCAGGATGGTGCTGACTTCCATGGCGTCCTCCTGGGGGAGTCGGTCCGTGCGTCTAAAGTACAGGTACTTAGCTCACCTGTCGAGGTGTCGCAGAAAACGCCGGATTTTCTGCGGTAACCCGTCGGGTGTGACCACACGACCTGCGATGCCGGATAGCGCCCCCCGGGGCGACTCGCACGTGTTTTCTGCGGCAACTAGACAGGGATGCTAAGTGACCGTACCATCATTGGTGAATGGCTGCCGATCCGGCAGACCCAACCGAACCGCACTGTTGATCGGACCGAGGAGTCCTGACATGAAGACCTGCGTCTTCTGTGCCATTGCCGCCGGGGAAGCCCCGGCCGTCATCGTCCGTGAATGGCCCGACGCTCTCGCGGTCCGCCCGCGCAGCGGCGGCGTGAACGACGGGCACGTCTTCGTCCTGCCGCGAATCCATGTCGAGGACGCCGGCACCGACCCGGACGTGACCGCCACAGTGATGCGCCGCGCCGCCGAGCTGATGGCCGAGCACCCCGCCGCGAACCTGATCACCTCCAAAGGAGAGGCGGCGACCCAGACCGTCTACCACCTTCACGTCCACGTGGTGCCCCGGGAGGCCGACGACGGCCTGCCGCTGCCTTGGACCCCGCAGCACGCCGCCCGTGCCGCCGCACAAAACGGAGCCGCCCGGTGACCGTCAATCTCGTCATGGCCCGCGAACCGCTCCCAGTCGGACTGTCCGTGTTCCTCGCCGGGCCCACACCGGACAAGAGTGCCCCCGTGCCGTCCTGGCGCCCTGCCGCCGCAGCGGCCCTGGCCGCGCAGTGGACCGGCGACCAGCCGCTCACCGTGCTGAGCCCCGAGTCCCGGCACGGCGAGCGCGCCGACAGGTATGAGACCCAGGTGGACTGGGAGACCGAGGCCCGCGCGGTCGCCGGAGCGATCCTGTTCTGGATTCCCCGCGACCTGCGGACCCTCCCGGGAATGACCACCAACGTGGAGTTCGGTCTGGACGTCACTACCGGCCGGGCGGTGCTCGGTTGCCCGCCCGACTGCCCCAACCCCGAGCGCAACCGCTATCTGATCTACGTCGCCCGCCGACACGGTGTGCCGGTCTGCGAGACCCTTCACGACGCCGTGGCCGCCGCCCTCGCCCTGGTCGCCGCGAAGAGAACCCGGTAGTCCAGATCATCCACCGGGACATCAACAAGCCCGTCATCCAGACCTGAACCCACGTAACGTCGCCTCTGGCGCACCGCCCCCCGACCGATCGGAGAACCCATGACGACCCCCACCAACGAGACCACGATCCTTGGCCGTATCGGCGAGGCCCGCCAGGTGGCCCTGGCGCTGGAGCCGCTGCGCGAACTGCTGAACGCCTCCGACCAGGAGCTGCGGGACGCGGTGGCCGCCGGCGTGCTGGCCGACATCCCGGCGCGCACGCTGGCCAACCGGTCCGGCCTGTCCCAGGACGAGATCACGTCCTGGGACGTTCAGGAGGACGCTCCGCCGCCCGAGCCGATCGACACGGCCCGCATCGTCTGGGCGCTACACCTGGCGGGCTCGTCGCTGACCACGCTGACCAAGCAGACCACCGGCCGAGCCCTGCCAACATCCCCGCCGAGCAATAACCACCTCGCTCCGGCGGCGGTCGTAGCGAAGGCAGCCCAGCTGTTGGAGGAGGCCACCGCCAACCTGGCGCGTGCCGGGGCCGCCCTGGACTATCACGCCATTCCGCCCGTGAACCGCTGAGTGTAGGTCCCGCCACGTGTGGCTGCACCTATATATAGGCGCAGCCACCGCGAGAAGATCGGTGAATGAGAGGGGGCTGGATGAGGCGGCTGGAGGATGCCCCGCGGCGGAACGCCCCGCCGGGGCACATCGAGCGGGAGATGACGCGGTTGATCAGGTCCCGCGAGCACGAGGGGGAGCCGGTGTGGGATCTGCCGCACGGGCTCGTCGCGGTGCACTGGGACGGACAGCGCATGTGGGCGGGGGAGAAACACATCATCCCCCTCAGCGTTCTCCCTGATGCGATCCCCGAGAAGTTGATGAGGTTAGCGGGGCAGGAGACGGAACCGCAGCGCGACATGATCGAGGCGGGGCAGCAGCCGACGCTGTACGCCTTCATGCTGGTGTCCGAGTCGCACAAGGTGCTCCACGACCCGCGCACGGCGACCGAGTTCGACGCGGTGCGGATGCGGCGGGACCGCGTCGAGCGGCGGTTCCGCGAGCGCGCCGATGCGATCGAGACGTGCGACGTCATGGCGGCCGACATCGACCGCCGGTTCTGGATGGCCGAGCGTCGGCGGGACCTGCCGCGCCGGATCTCCCGCCGGTTTTGGCCCGGCCCGGATGCCGGGTGCATCTCGAAGGACAAGGACTATGTCGGGGCCCAGTTCCCAGGTGGGCAGTTCGTCCGGACCGTGGTCGGCTTGGCAATGACGACCGCGGTGATGCTCCACGGAGACAGACTGCCCAGCCCGGCCGGCAGCGGCGCCGTCATCCCCTTGCGCGGAGGTCGGCATGGGTGAAGTTCGCGCGCTCATCGTCGCCCCCACCCTGGACGATGCCGCCCGGGCGTTCTTGCACAACTACGAGAAGATCGGCTCCGACGGCACCCGGCGCGTCTACCGCATCGCGCTGAACCAGATGATCGAGCGGTTCGGCGCCCAGGCTACCTTGGGCGTCCTGGACGATCCGGCGGCGGGGGAGCGGTTCCGTGCCTGGTTCCGGGAGGCGTTCGCCGGCGCCAAGCCGCGGACGCGGGCGGGCAAGCTCGCCGCGTTGCAGTCGGCGTTCGGCTGGTGGCGCCTGCAGGGGTGGATGGTCACCGATCCCACCCAGGGGCTGACGCGGCCGTCCATCCCGCGGGACCGGACGCGGGTGCACGGCACGGAGGAGGTCGAGGCGCTGTGGGAGCGCCAGGACGTGCCGCTCCGGGAGAAGACGCTATGGCGGATGCTCTATGAAACGGCGGCCCGGTGTGAGGAGATCCTGACGCTGAATGTCGAGGACCTGGACCTGCCCAACAAGCGGGCCCGGGTGCGGCGCAAGGGCGGCACGATCGACCGGGTGTTCTGGCAGACCGGCACGGCCCGGTTGCTGCCGCGCCTGCTGGAGGGGCGCCAGCGGGGGCCGGTGTTCCTGGCCGACCGTAAGCCGCGGGGGCCGGTGGCCACCGCGGACCTGTGCCCGGTCACCGGCCGGGCCCGCCTGTCCTACCGGCGCGCTCACGAGGTCCTGCACGCGATGACCGGATGGACGCTGCACGACTTTCGGCGTGCTGCGCTGTCGCACGACTCCGACCAGGGGACCCCGATTCCGATGCTGATGGCGCGGTCGGGGCATTCGTCGTTCCGTTCGCTGGAGCCCTATATCCGCACGAGCGAGGCGGCGCTGGCACGGCACGTGGCGGCCAGCGACCCGGCGGCGCGGCGCCGATGAGGCCCAGTACCCGCACCCGAAGCTGCGGCCGGACGCAAGGAACTCATGAGGAATGACCATGGAGACCGCAACAAAGCAGATCAAGGACGCCATCGTGGCTCTGGGCGTTCCGCGGCGTTCGATCGTCGCCAGAACTGATTTAGGTATCACGTCTGCTGCGGTGCACGACGCCGTGCCCGGAAGCTCGTTGCGAACCGCGCCGAGGAGCTTGCTCAGCCGGGAATATACGGCGTCTACATCAGCCGGTATCCGTGCGGGTGCATCCCTGCCGTGCGGGTGAACACCGACCCGCGTCACGCCGGACAGGTGATCACGAGGAACGAGGAGCCCATCGACCACACCTGCCCGCCTTCGCAGGGCCCGGCACTTCAAAGGAAGGGCTGATCCCGTGGCTCCCAACGACACCCCATGGGCGCAAGCCCTCAACGACCTGTACCGCCAAGAGGGGATGACTGATCCCCTGACTCCCGACGACATTCTGCGCCGCTGCCGCTGGGCACTGAAGCACAACGAGGGCCACCCGTCCGGCGCGTGGTCGACAGGCGAACAGCTGGCCGTCGCCGTCGTCCTGGAGGACCACGCCCATCTCGACGCCATGGACTACACCGTGGAGCAGGCATACCAGCGAGTGCTCGGCGGGATGGTGTCGGCGCCGGCCGACCCTGTGGCGTGGTTCGAGAGCATCCGCGCCGAGCTGGCCCGGTGACCCCTCGCCTCGCGCACCTCCTTGAACGATCGGCCTACTTTGGGGCTGGGGACGCCTTCGGTTGCGAGGAGGAGGCCTTGAGGGGCGGTTCCGTACGTCGCCCCTTCCCCTTGTCCAGCATGCTAAGTAGACGTACTATAGAGTGTAGTCCGGTTGAGCGAGGCCGGTTACCTCAGGAGGGCCCATGACCACCCCCACCCCCACTTTCGCCACCGCCTTGGACGCGATCGAGCAGGCACGTAAATACGTGCTGGCCCTGGAAGGGATCGTCGACTACGAGGCCGACGACGCCGACAAGGAGCCTGGCGTCCGTCTCCTGTCGATCGCTGCCCGCGACTGCCTGGAGCAGGCCCGCGGCATGCACCTCGACGAGCGCCTGGCGCCGGAGCTGACCAACGTCCACAAGGCGCTGGTGTTCAACAACGAGACGTTCTACCTGGCGATGTCGCACCAGGAGCGGTGCCGCCTGGCCGCCGCGCGGGGATTCATCTACCCCGAGCACACCGAGTGGAGCGAGCGCACCAAGCCAGCCTTGGTCTTCTGGCTCAACGACGCCTACGCCCCCACCCTCATCGAGAAGGCGCGTGTGCAGGCCCGTGCCTACGCCCGGGCGGGCCGCCTGGACATGGCCGTCCAGACGCTCACCACCGCCGCGCTGGCCGCCGCCCTCTCCGAGGGGGCAACGGAGGAGGAGGCGGCCGAGGCTATCCGCCGGGCCGCGACCGAAGGCAACCGGCTCCTGGAGCGACTGGCCGCGTAGTAGTCGATCACGCAACAAGGCACCCAATCAGGGCCCCGGGATGTAGAGATCCCGGGGCCCTGGTGTTTCAGCGAGGTCAGAATGTCCTCATGTCCCCGTCGGGCCACGTCGCTTCGTTCTCGGGGCGGCGTTGAGCTGGAGCGTCATCCGTATGATCTGTGCCTGGCCGGCGGAGCACTCGACCAGCGGCGTGCAGGTTGTCAGGGAGAATCTCCACACCAGGGGCCCGGGTGCCTTGCGTCGCTTCCAGTGCCGCCGCCAGCGCATCGCGGTCAGCGCTACGGTGACGCTGCCCTTGATCCGGTATCCGGCGTCGATGGTGCAGCGCTCCAGATCATAGAGCGCACGCTGGATGGTGTGGCGCCGCAGTTCGAGATCGTTCCAGTGCTGCAGGGTGAAGTACTCGTGATACGTCATGACCCGCGCCCCGGACTCCGGACCGCCGTTCAGGCCGCCGTCTCGAACGGCCATCGCCCCTGCTGCCCCCCTTCCAGGGTGGGGATGAGGGTGAAGGTGTGGTCGGTCAGCCCGCCCATGGTGTAGCGGTTGGTCGTGCCAGCATCGACGACCGCCCCCTGCTCGCCGGTGACGTTGAAGCACCACAGGGGCACCGAGCGGGGCACGGCGTCGGTGACGTTGCCGTACTGGTAGTGGTCGTCGGCGTTGGTCTGCTCGTCGGTGATGACGATCACCCGGTCGTGCTGGCGGTAGGTGGCGTGGATCGCTGCGGCGATCTGCGTGCCGTGGCCGTAGGCGCCGTTGTCGTTGCGGCGGATGAACTGCTCGGCCGAGCGCAGCACGGAGGTGCCGGGGGGGACCTGGTGCTGGAAGGTGGTGTTGGCGAATCCCCACAGGTCGACCTTCGCGCCACGGGAGGCCAGGGTGACGCCGAACAGGGCGGCGATCATCATGCGGGAGACGGCGGAGTCAGCTGACATCTTGGTCAGCATGCTGGCCGAGACGTCGACCAGGACGAGGGAGCGGCCGGACAGATAGGGGACGTTGCCGACCGCGGTCTGGAACGCCTCGCCGAGGGGGACGCGCCATCGGTCGGAGGGGACGGCGAGGTAGGCCGACAAGAAGCGGTAGGGCAGTTGGCGCGAGCGGCGCACCTGGGCGGGGTCGGACAGGCGGGCGGCGACCTTCGCGGCGGTCTCGTCGCTCACCCCGGCCCGGTCGAGGCTGGCGAGGTTCTTCAGGGTGGCCATGTACCCCATGGTGGGCAGCATCATCTCCCAGTCGGCGGCCGTCAGCGGTTCCTTCAGCCAGCCCGCCAGGGCCTCGTGGGTCATGCCCGTCTGCTGCATGAGGCGGGTGGCGTTGGTCATGCCGAGGTTGCGCAGCAGTGCGCGCCGGGCCTCGCGGGGAACAGCGCCGAGCTGGGCGCGGGCGCTCAGGATGGGCAGGGTGGCCGGGATTAGGGTGTCGCGGCCGTGCCGGCGGTCGATGAGGTACTTGAACAGGTCGCCCTTGGGGGTGCCGCGCAGGTAGGTGTTGCCGTGGGTGGCGTGGGTGGGCTCGACGAGGTCGACGACGTCGCCGAAGCGCACCGCGTCCTCGGCTCGGTCCCACTTCAGGGTCGCGGTCTCGGTGTAGAGGCCGATGACGGCGTCGACCACGCCGCGGCGTAGCGCGATGGGCAGGGTCAGGCCGTTTTCACGCCGTTGGGGGCGGGGGGAGGCGTAGCGGGTGAGGTAGTAGTTGAGGATCGCGCCGGGCTCGTCGGCGCGCTGCAGGGCGGCGTGTACCGCTTGCCGGGAGTAGCCGCGCAGGTGGCGGAGCTGCCGGGCGCGGGCCATCTCGGCGGCGGCGACCAGGGCGCCGCTGCGGATGTTGGCGGTGCCGCGCAGCCAGCCGACGAAGGCGGTCAGCCATGCGGGGTCCTCGACGGCCTGTTCACGCACCAGGGCGCGGAAGCGGTCGGCACGCATGTCGCCGCTCTCGTAGTGGGTGCCTTCGCCGTAGAAGGCGGTGGTGCCCAGCAGGAACAGCGCGGCCTTGGGGTCGTGGGTGAAGGCCGGGGCGCCTTCGTAGGTGGTGGCGGCTGGCGGCCCGGCGAGAACGCGCAGGGGACCTGAGGGCGTGGGGCGGTTCAGCTTGGACATGTGGCTCCTAGGGCCGGAAGCCCCCGGGGGCCACGGCGGCACGTCCGAATCAGGGTCGGTGGCGGTCTCGTTGCCACTAACACCCCGGGCTTCCTCGTCAAAAGCCCCGCAGGTACAGGGATCGAACCTGTTGATGTAGCCGTCACCTGCATCTCGGACGCACCGTCGTGGTGTCCATCGAGGGCCTGCCGAATCGGGGTGGCGGCGGTGACAGCGCCCGAAGGGGCACCACTTGCAATGTGATGTAACCGTCGCCTGCATCTCGGAGGCTGCCTTAACGGTAAGTGCTAAGTAGCTGTACGTTCAATCTTGAATGGCCATGTGTTGTTAAGTATCTGTCCAATGGTTGCCATGCTGTTGGTGGGGGGCGAACCATGGGAGGTGGCCGGTTTGGAGCGGACCGGCCTCAACTCACCCAGGAGGCGCCATGAAGCCCGAAAGCGCTATGCCCGACCTGCCGCCGTGCCCGATAGGGGCGTGCACCAACGGAGTCGTCTGGAACGCGGGGACGACCACGCAGACGAACTGCCCCGTCTGCAGGCCCGGATGGGGAGCGAGGTAACGCTGGCGCGGGCGGCGCCCGACACCCTTCGGGCGCCGCCCCTCTCCGGGATTGAAGGCATAGAAAGCCTGACGGATCTCTGGGATAACCCAGCATGACCAGAGGTCACGACCTACGGTAGGTACACCACCCTGCGCGCACAGTCACATGGGTCCTGAGTGCCTGGCACATCTCGTATACACCAGCCTGGATCTGGAGAATCGATGGACGCCTCCCCCATCATCGCCCGCTTCGACGGCCTTCCCTCCTCCGTCGGCCCGGTACGCGACCTCGTCACCCAGGCGCTGGAGGTGCACCCCCGACGCGACGATGCGGTACTGATGGCCTCGGAGGTGGCGACCAACGCCGTCCGGCACACCGCCTCCGGAACCCCCGGGGTCGGGTTCGAGGTGGTGATCCGGCCCGTCGACAGCGCCAGGATCCGGATCGAGGTACACGACGCGGGGGGCGACGGCGTCCCCATGGTGTGTCGTCGGCCGGGCGACAGCGACGGGCTCGACGGGCGGGGGCTGACCATAGTGAACCTTCTGGCCGATCGGTGGGGGCACGGCCGCGCGCCGGGGACGGGCACGATCGTGTGGTTCGAGGTCGCAGGGTAGCTTGCCCAGCCTACTAAGTACCCGTACCATCGATGGGGAAGCCATCGACCCCCAGGAGTGCTCATGACCGACACCTCCACCACGCTCTGGGACCAGATCCCGCGCAGCGTCCGAACCTACCTCGGCGCCCGTGAGCCGTACTTCGACCCCGCATCCCACCTGATGCAGTTCCGGGTGGGCGCGGCCACGATCAACCGGCAGATCATCATCACCGGCGCCAGCAACCGCTACGCCGTCGAGGTCGGCCAGACCAACCCCACCACACGCCAGTGGCATGTTGAGCGGTCCGCCGCCGACGTCACGGCCCGAGCGCTGGGGGAGACGTTGATGCGCCTGGTGGATCAAGCTGGCTGCGGCATGCCGATCGACCACCCCGCCCTGGAGGCGGCCTACGACGCCATCAGCCCGGCCACCCGGTCGAGGCTGGGCATGGGCACGCCCACGTCGATCATCCGCGACGAGACGCACCCGCGCCTGCACATCTACCTCGACGACGCCGTCATCCCCGGCCGGATCGCCGTCATCACCTACCATCCGGCCATGCCGCCCGAGCAGCGCTACAGCGTCGCCCTGATCCTGCGCCGCCCCGGGGCGACACTCGGCAACCCGGTTTGGAAGTGGCTGGCCGAGGTGTGCTACTTCCCGCTGGAGGCGGTGGAGGAGAACCTGATCGAGCGTCTGCACTACACCCGCGGGTGGCTCGCATGAGCGGCTCGACGCAGGACAGAATCACGGCGCCCTGGCCGTCGGCCGTCGTGGGATGCCTGAACGCCTACCAGGCCTTGGGGTACGCCGTCCTCTACCGCTGCCAGGCGCCCGATCATGACGAACCGCTGCCCGCCCTGGTGGCCACCGAGGAGGGGTGGGTGTGCCCGGATTCGCAGTGCGCCTACACCCAGAACTGGGCGTGTGCCGAACACGGTGACGGGCGGGCCACGGCCGCGGCCGAGATCTTCGCCGACCTGCTGGGGGAGCGCATGACGCCGGGTGCGGCGGCCACCGCCGAGCAGGTGGTCACCGTTCTGGCCGGCAACCGCTTCTTCTGGGCCGACGAGTACGAGCTGCACCAGTCGATCGCCGGGCTGCTTGTCGCGGGCGGGTTCGAGGTGCGGCAGGAGGTGCCGCTGTCCACCGGCGGCCGAATCGACCTGATGACCGGCCGGGTGGGGATCGAGATCAAGGTGAATGGCCGCCCGTCGGAGGTGATGCGGCAGATCACCCGGTATGCCGCATCACCGGACATCGACGCCCTGGTGCTGGCCACCACCCGCGCCACCCACCGCATCATCGCGCGCACCATCGGCACCGAAGGCGTGGTCAACGACACACCGGTGACGATCGTGCAGATCAACGGAATGGCCCTGTGAGCACCCCGAGAACCTACGGCCGCCTGGTGCACGGCACCGACCATGAGGGCAGGCTGCTGTGGGGAATCCGGGCGCAGCCGCACGTGGCGATGCGGATCAAGCGGATGTTCCCGCGGGTGGAGCAGGGCCGCAAGGGCGACATCTACCTGCGCGGTACCCAGGAGGTTGCCCGCGACCTGGAATGGCTGCTCGAACGCTTCCCACTGGAGTTGTCGCCGGAGACCGCGGCCGTGCTACGGGCCGAGGCCGAGGCGCACCGGGCGGCCGAGGAGACGGTCGCGGCGATCCTGGAGGGGTACCGGCCGCCGGACTCCTGGCAGGCTCCGGCCCGCCCTGCGCGCGACTACCAGCAGCAGGCCGCCGACATCGTGCACGCCATGCACGGCGTGCTGATCGGCGACCCTCTCGGGCTCGGCAAATCCTTCACCTCGCTGCTGGTGCTGCGGGATCCGGCGGCACTGCCCGCCATCGTGGCCTGCCCCACCCACCTGCCGCGGCAATGGCTCAAGGAGCTGGGCAACACGCTGCCGTGGCTGCACGGCCACATCGTCACCGGCACCAAGCCCTACGATCCGGCCACCCGGCGCGGCAGCGGAGGCCAGCAGCCCGACGTGTGGATCATCCCGTATTCGCGGCTGGCCGGGTGGGCGCACCACCTGCACGGCAAGATCAACACGTTGATCTTCGACGAGGTGCAGGAACTGCGCAACGGCACCAACACTGCCAAGGGCAGGGCCGCGGCCCTGCTCGGGGATGACAGCCGATACCGGGTCGGGCTGTCGGCCACGCCGGTCTACAACTACGGCGACGAGGCGTGGGAGATCTACGACATCCTCGCCCCGGGCGTCCTCGGCAGCCGGGAGGAGTTCCTGCGCGAGTGGGGCGGCGGCGAGCGCGGCCAGGACCGGCGCGTGAAGGTCGCCAATCCGCGCGCCCTGGGCACCTACCTGCGTGACGCCGGGCTGCTGGTGGCCCGCACCCGCGCCGAGGTCGGACGGGAGCTTTCCGAGCCGGTCCGGGTCACCCAGGAGGTCGACACCGACCAGGCGATCATCGACCAGGTGGCCGGGGACGTGTCGGCCATGGCGGAACTGCTGCTGTCGACCGACAGCGACCCCAAGGAACGCTGGCACGCCGCCGGTCAGATCGACTGGCGGATGCGGGAGGCCACCGGGATCGCCAAGGCGCCGTATGTGGCCGAGTTCGTGCGGCTGCTGCTGGAGTCGGAGCGGCAGGTCGTGCTGTGGGGCTGGCACCGCGCGGTCTACGACATCTGGATGGAGCGGCTGAAGGCCTTCAACCCGGTGCTCTACACCGGAAGCGAGACGACCGCGGGTAAGGGGCGCAGTGCCGAGGCGTTCATCTCGGGCCGCTCACGGGTGCTCATCATGTCGCTGCGGTCCGGCGCCGGCCTGGATGGGCTGCAAGAAGTGTGCAACGTCGGGGTGTTCGGTGAGCTGGACTGGTCGCCGGGCGTGCACAACCAGTGTGAGGGCCGTCTGGCGCGCGAGGGCCAGGAGAACGAGGTCGTCACCTACTTCATGGCGTCGGAGGGCGGCACCGACCCGCTGATGATCGAGGTTCTCGGGGTCAAGGCCGGGCAGGCCGAGCCGATGATGAACCCTGACGCCGCGGCGTTCGCGCCGGTGGCCGGTGACGTGAACCGGGCCCGGTTGCTGGCCGCCAGCGTGCTGGATCGGGCCCGCCGCCGGTCGGGTCAGCTCGCAGTGGCCTGAGGCGGCGACGTAAACGCACCACCCCCGCCACGGTGGGGTGGTGCGTTTCGCCTTGTCATGGCCGGTGAATCCCGGGAAGCCCCTTGCCCCTCTCGCTAAGTAGACGTACATTAGATGTGTCGGAAGTTGAGCGGACGTCCGGCAGTCAGGAGAACGACCGTGGACACCACCTCCCGCCGCGCCGTCTTGGAGGCGCTGATCGACTCCGAACCGGTCCGGTTGGAGGACCTGCTGGCCGAACTGCGTCGCATCTGGGGCCACCGCCCCGGCGTCACCGAGCAGAAGATGTCGGCCGCCCTGCGCGAACTCGGCCAGACCGACGTCGAGCTGCCCTGGGCCCGGAGGATTGCCCAGTGGGGGGTCATCCAGATCAGCGCCGTCGACACCGCGCTGCTGGACCTGTGGGAGGAGATCACCCACTGGGCCCGCCAAGTGGCCGACCCCTACGCCGGAGGCGAGCTGTTCGCCGACGACGGCGACGACCACTACTCGACCATGGACCTCGATCTATGGCAGGAGGAGTGCGAGCGCCACCTGAACGACGCCCTGACCGCCGCCGCCCACTACGCCCTTCCGGCGTCCGCGAACGCCGCATGAAGGAGAAGCCCATGACCGCACAGCCCATCGAGGCCACCGCCGAGATCAGCATCGATCCCGGCCTGCTGACCGCCCTCATCGAGCGTGCCCTGCACCTGAGCACCCCTGAGGGCTGCCACATGAACTGTCCCGTCTGCTGGGCGGAGGCCCTGCTGACCCCCGAGGTGGAGGAGGAACTGCCTCCTTTCACCGTGCTCACCGACACCACCGGAGGAGACCCGATGCGTTTCGTCTACGACTACGACAAGCTCCCCGCGGACGAGACCCCGGTCGGGCCGCAGGGCGTCCTGTTCGCCGTCGCGGCCGACGACACTCCCCCCGGACAGGCCCCGGCTCAGAACGAGACTGCGGGCGAGCCCACCGGGGAGGAGTCGCAGTGAAGTTCATCGCGGAGCAGACGGTGCTGGCCGAGGCGGCGGCATGGGTGGCCAAAGGGCTGCCCCGTCGCCCGGCGGTGCCGATCCTGTCACACATCAAGATCGAGGTCGCCGCCGGTCAGATACGTCTGCAGGCCTTCGACTACGACATGTCCCTGTCGGTCGCGGTGGAGGCCGACACCGGCGACAGCGGAACGTTCCTGGTCCCCGGCCACCTGCTGGCGGCCGTGCTCGCCACCGCACCCCACGGACCGGTCAGCGTCGATGTGGATGCCGCCCAGGCCGTCCTGCAGGCCGGCAAGGCGGTGTTCACCATCCCGGTGGGACGGGTGGAGGACTACCCCGCCCTGCCGACGATGCCCGACCCTGACGGCGAGCTTCCCGCCCAGGAGTTCATCCAGGCGGTCAAGCAGGTCGCGGTCGCGGCCGGCCGGCGTGGTGCCCACGATGATCTGCGAGGCCGTCGCCGGATCGGCGCTGTAGGTGACGAAGGACA
>NZ_JBFBCE010000072.1:0-49902 GCF_040689595.1 Streptosporangium sp. NPDC051023
CTGCCCGGCGACACCTCCGGCTCCAACCGCTACTACGCCACCGACATCACCGAGCCCTTCGTCCTGCAGGACGGCCACCTGCCCGTACCCACCGGTCCCGGCATCGGCGTCGACCCCATCCCCGACCTCCTGCGCGAGGTCACCGTCTCCACCGAATGGATCAGCTTCTGAACCGCCGGGCAGCGTGGGCCGGGCCCCGGAAGCGGGGCCCGGCGCGGCCCGTGCGGTGAGATCGGAGACGAGCAGGCCCCGCCCTCGCGCAGCCGGCCACCCCTGGCGAAGCGAGCCCGCGCATTGAGGGCCTGGCCAGGCAGATCCACCCGATTTCTCCCAAGCACCGGCGGCCCCTCACCACAAGAGGCCGGGCAGCCCTGACACTTCCCGGTTCCACCTGACGGTCGCCTCTGGGTGCTTCCCCGTTTCATCTGATCACCGTTCGAGGAAGAAGCCGGCGGAAGGCTGAATGATCATGAAAAATACGGAGGGGGACTGTTCTCCGGCGGCGGCAGAGCCCCCTCACGCGTCGGCCGGGTATGGGCAGGAGGCCCTGCAGCGGGACCTGGACGCGATTCGCGACGCCGGGGTTGTAGGAGTGCAGGCCCGTGTGGTCTCACCGTGCGGTGAACTCGCCGCAGGCAGCGGCACCGCGGTACTGGGCCGTGACGTCCCGGTCCCGCTCGACGGGCGCTTCCGGATCGGCAGCAACACCAAGACCTTCGCCGCGGTGGTGGTCCTGCAGCTCGAGGCGGAGGGACGCCTGTCTCTCGACGACAGTGTCGAGCGGTGGCTGCCCGGGCTGGTGCAGGGCAACGGCAACGACGGGGACGAGATCACCGTCAGGAACCTGCTGCAGCACACCAGCGGCCTGTACGACTACCCGAACGACGTCGAGCAGCAGATGCATACCGAGCAGGGGTTCCACAGGCACCAGTTCATGCGCCTCTCCCCCGCGCAGGTGGTGACTCTCGGCGTCGAACATCCCCCCGTCTTCGCGCCCGGCTCCCGCTGGGGCTATGCCAACGTCAACTACATCCTGGCCGGAATGGTCATCGACAAGGTCGTCGGGCGCTCCTGGCGGGAGGAGGTGAAGCGCCGGATCATCGCTCCGCTGGAGCTGCGGGACACGACGCTGCCCGGTGACTCCCCGCTCCTGCCCAGGCCACGCGCCGAGGGCTACACCCAGGACGTCACGACCTCCCGGCTGTTTCGCAGCACCGAGGTCAGCCTCGGCTGGGGCGGCCCGGCAGCGGAGATCATCTCCACCACCGACGACCTCGGCCGTTTCTGGCGGGCGCTGCTGGGCGGACAGTTGCTGCCGCAACCGCAGCTGCGGAAGATGACGACCACGATCCCCATGGGCGTGCCCGGCTGGGAGTTCGGCCTGGGCATGGCGCGGCAGCAGCTGAGCTGCGGGATCCCGATGTGGTCCCACGCCGGCGGCACGCCGGGATACATGACCGACAACGCCGTCACCTTGGACGGCCGTACCAGCGTGATCGTGTCACGCTCAACCGACGGGGGCTCACTCGCGCAGAGCGAGGCCTCACGCCTGATCGAGCACGCGATCCGCGGCACCTCGGCGGCCGGCTGATCCGCTCGACCCGTACCGCTCACGCCCCCGGATCGCCGTCGTCCGCGGGCGTGAGCAGCCGGAAGGACTCAGGAGAACAGGGCCCTGCCCCAGTAGTCACCGGCGTCCTTGACTCCGCCGGGACAGGCGAAAAGCCCGCTCGAGACGTGCTTGATGTACTCGTTGAGCGCGTCGTTCTTCGCCAGGGAGAGCTGGATCGGGACGAACTGGCGGCGTGGGTCGCGCTGGTAGGCCATGAAGAACAGGCCCGCGTCCAGACGGCCAAGGCCGTCGGACCCGTCGACGTAGTTGTAGCCCCTGCGCAGCAGGTGGGCGTTGCCGTTGCTGCTGGGGTGGGCGAGCCGTACGTGGGCGTCGGTCTTGACGACGGGCTCGCCCGCCACGTCCTTCGCGACGAAGTCGATCGGGTCGAACTCGGCCTTCCTCCCCAGCGGGGCGCCCTCGCCCTTGTCCCGGCCGAAGATCTGCTCCTGCTCGAGCAACGACGTCCGGTCCCAGGTCTCGATCATCATCCGGATCTTCCTGGTGACCAGGTAGCTGCCGCCCGCCATCCAGTCCTGGCCGTCGCCGGGAGCCACCCAGAGCTGCTCCCTGAGCAGGGCCGCGTCCTCCAGCTTGAGGTTGTTCGTACCGTCCTTGAACCCCATCAGGTTGCGGGGCGTCGCCTGCGCCCGCGAGGTGGAGGAGGTACGGCCGAAGCCGAGCTGGGACCAGCGCACCGAGACCCGGCCGAAGCCGATGCGGGCCAGGTTACGAATGGCGTGCACGGCGACCTGCGGGTCGTGTGCGCACGCCTGAACGCAGATGTCACCACCGGAGATCTCCGGCAGCAGGGCGTCCCCGGGGAACTTCGGCAGGGCGGCCAGGGCGGCCGGTTTCCTGGCCGCCAGGCCGAACCTGTCGTCGAACAGCGAGCCGCCGAAGCCGACCGTCAGCGTGAGCCCGGCTGCGGGCAGCCCGAGCGCCTCTCCCGTGTCGTCCGGCGGGGCCTCGGGGACCCCGCCGACGGCGCCGAAGGTGCCCGCCTCCCTGCCCTGGGTCATCCGGGCGGCGGCGGCCGTCCACTCCTGCAGCAGGTCGGCGAGATCGGCCTTCTTGTCGGTGGTGACGTCGAAGGAGACGAAGTGCAGCCGATCCTGGGCCGGGGTGACGATGCCCGCCTGGTGCTCGCCGTAGAAGGGCACAGCGTCGGTGGTCGAGGCGACGTGGGCGGAGGTGGCGGCGTGCTCTCCTTCGCCTGCGCGCACCGCGATCACACCCGCACCGGCCGCCGCGACCCCTGCGGCCCCCAGCCCGAACAGCTTCCTGCGGCTGATCCGCTCACTCATGCGCTTTCCTCCGTACGGCTCGCGTGCCGCGAACAGCGATATATGGGCTATTTGGCGACAACTGCGGCGATCTTGCTGATCGGCTCGGACAAGGCGTTGATCGAGTCCGACAGCTTCTTCAACTCGTCCTTGGACAGCTCAGTGTGGAGCTTCCAGCCGTCGCCCGCACGATGCGCGCCCAGCTCCGCCTCGGTTGCGGCAAACTTCTCGTCCAGCGTCTTGACCAGGTCGGGAGCACGCTCCTCGAGGACCGGCCTGAGCGCCTGGACCGCTGCCTTCGAGCCCTGCAGGTTGGCGTCGAAGTCCCACAGATCGGTGTGCGAGTAGCGGTCCTCCTCACCGGTGATCTTCCCGGAGGCAACCTCGTCGAGGAGTTCCTTGGCTCCGTTGGCCAGTTGCACCGGGGAGAGCTCGGCGGCGTTGGCCTTCTCCACGATCGTCTTGATGTCGGTCATCAGCTTGTCGGCCACCGGGCCGTCCTTGCTGATGTCCTTGGTGACCCAGAGATTCTTTTCGATTTTGTGGAATCCGGTCCACTCCTCGCCCTCGGCGAGGTCGTTCTCGCGGGCGTCGATGGCCGGGTCGAGGTCGCCGAAGATCTCCGCGACCGGCTCGATCCGCTCCCAGTAGGTCCGCGAGACCGGGAAGAGCGCCTTGGCCTTCTCGATGTCGCCCGCCTTGACCGCGTCGACGAACTCCTGGGTCTTGACCAGCAGGGTGTCGCTCTGGGTCTTGATGTAGCGCTTGTAACCCGCGGTCGCCTCAGCCAGCTTGGCGTCGTCGCTGAGCGGCTTGTGCTCACCGGTCACCTTCAGCGGGCCCCTGATGCCCTTGCCGGTCATGCCCGGCTTGCAGACGGTCTCATAGACGCCCGCGGGCAGTTCCACGATCACCTCGCGGGTCAGGCCCGGCACGATGTTCTCCACCTCGCCCATGACCCGGTCGCCCGAGGCGTAGACGTAGAACTCCGTCACCTTGCTGCCGCCGTTGGTGATGGTGAAGGTCGAGGTGCCCGCGGCGACCTCGGTTGAGGCGACCTTGCACTCGGTGTCGCTGGCGGCGACGGTGATCGGCCCGCCCGCGGAGCTCTTGGCGGCCTGCGGGCTCGCGGCGGGGGCGCCGCCACCGCTTGAACAGGCGGTCAGGCCCGCCAGAGCGAGGGATCCTACGGCGATGGCGATGGAAGTACGCATGATGAACCCTGTTTCAAGCCGCTGGACGCGGGTCGGTGACGGAGACGGGAGGAGCGGCGGCGGGACGCTTGCGCTGGGGCCGCAGGAAGAAGAAGAGGGTGGGGACCGCGTAGAGGACCCAGGCGGCGGTCTCCAGCACGCTCGGCTGTGGGGTGATGTTAAACATCCCGGACATCAGGGTGCCGTACCACGAGTCGGCGGGCATGACGGAGCTGATGTCGAAGGCGTAGTTGGACAGGCCGGGCAGGATGTTGGCCTCCTGCAGGTCGTGCACGCCGTACTTGAAGATGCCCGCGGCGACCAGGATCAGCAGCAGGCCCGTCCAGGTGAAGAACTTGGTGAGGTTGACCCGAAGCGCGCTGCGGTACAGGCCCCAGCCGAGCGCGATCGAGGTGAGGATGCCCAGGCTGATGCCGATCAGCGGGCTGGACGACGTCGTCGCGCCCTGCACCGAGGCGAAGAACAGCAGCGCGGTCTCCAGGCCCTCGCGCGCCACGGCCAGGAACGCCATGACGACCACGGCGATCGTGCCCATCTGGATGGCGTCGGTCAGCTTTGCCCGCAGCTCACCGGAGAGGGAACGGGCCGCCCTGCGCATCCAGAAGATCATCCAGGTGACGAACACGGTGGCCAGCAGCGAGGTGACGGCGTCGAACATCTCCTGCTGCCCGTGGTTGAGGTGCGCCGCGGTGAAGGTGAGCAGCGCGCCGAACCCGACCGACAGAGCGACGGCCGCGCCGACGCCCGCCCACACCTGGGGCAGCCGGTCCTTGCGATCGCTCTTGACGAGGAAGGCGACGAGAACGGAGACGACGAGGGTCGCCTCGAGGCCCTCTCGCAGTCCGATGAGGTAGCTGGCGAACACCGTGACTCCTGAGACGACTACAAAGGCTTACCTAATTTAGGGCAGGGCAACCTTACTCTCTACACGAGGATGCGCTATTTCGGCCCCCAGGTCGAGCCATTGGCACCCGGTACCACACTGATCTCCGGAAAACAGGCTTTGCCGAAGGATCGCGCGAACCTTCCGGAACCTATCCGGAGACGGCGTGTCCCGGCGCGACCCGCGAACGCCCCGCGGCCAGATCCCTGGTGTGGTGTTCCCAGGCGGCGGCGAGGCGGTCGACCGCGGCCTCAAGAACGTGCGGGGACTCCGCGATCGACAGGCGGATCCCCGCGTGGTGACGGCCGTCGACGCAGTGCGCGGCCCCGGGCGCGACGATGACGCCGTAGCGGGAGGCGAGGTGCGCGTAGGTCTCGCTGTCGGTCACCGGCAGGGTGACCCACAGCGACAGGCCCGCGGCGGGCGGCTCGGGGCGCCAGGCGGGCAGGTGCCGCCCCAGGAGGCGCCCGCCGCGCCCCGCAAGGGCACCGGGCAGCCCCTGGTAGGTCGGGCAGCCGGTGACGACCGTACGGCCCTGCGGCACGACCGCCGCGGCCACCAGGGTCAGCGCGTGCTGGGCGCCGGAGGTCACGATCAACTGCTCGGCGTCCGTCGGCAGGTTGAGACGGCGGGTGAGGTGGTCGGCCAGGGCGGTCCGCAGGGCGATCGAGCCCGCCGGTTCCAGACCGTGGCCCTCGGCACCGGCCAGGACGTCCAGCCCCGGGATCCCGGGGAGATGGTCGACGCCTGCGGGCACGGCCTGTGACAGGTCGATCGACTCGCCGCCCCCCGCCATCTGGCGGCGCAGCAGCGCGGACACCGGGTTTTCCCTCGGGGTGTCCGTCCAGGCGGGCCTGGCCTTGACGAACGTGCCCGAGCCGCGCAGGCGCTCCACGATCCCGGCCGCCTCCAACTCGTCGAGGCAGCGGACCACGGTGCCGCGGCTGACCGCCAGCGCGTCGGCCAGCGGCCGTTCCGCGGGCAGCCGGTCGCCCGCGGCGACCAGCCGGTTCTGGACGGCCTCCGCGACGGCCTCGGCGATCCTGCGGTAACGCGGCCCCTCGCGGTCGCGCCAGCCCTCGAGCGCGATCCTCACCCACCATCCCAGATCCTGGTCCACTCTCCGAAATTGGCACTGTTCTTCCTCCGGGGCAACCGCGACGCTGGGCGAACCGCGACGCTGGGCGGTGCCCGACCGAAGGAGAGTTCCCGTGGACCCGAGCCCCACGCTGGCCAGGCGTTTCTGGGAGTCCATCGAACCGCTGCACTCCGTGGCGTACTTCGCGCCCGAGCCCGCCCAGGCGGCCAAAGCGCTGGGACTGCCGGGGTGGTGGATGGGCTACTTCGCGGGCAGGGTCGCCCCGCTCGGCCCGCTCGACGCCCCGGCGGTGACGGCGATACTCTACGGATTCGCCCCGGGCATGGTCGCCAGGGCGCTGCCGGACGCCTGGGCCTACGCCTCGCCCGGCAGTGTGCTCGGCACCCGTCTGGACGCGGTACGGGCCGCCCTGGAACGGACGCTGCCCCCCGCGCGCGGCGCCCTCGAACGGCTCGCGACCCTCCTGGAGGAGGCAGCGAGGGCATGCCGCTACGAGGGCAGGCCGCTGGCCGCCGGTTGGTCCCGGGTTCGTCCCCCCTCCGACGCCGCGGGACGCGTGTGGCTGGCCGCGACGGTCCTGCGCGAGCACCGGGGCGACGGGCACGTCATCGCGGCCGTCCACGCCGGGCTGCGCGGGCTGGAGGCCACCCTCACCCACGTGGCCACCGGGGCGGTCACCCGGCAGGTCATCCAGAGCAACCGGGGCTGGAGCGACGAGGAGTGGGAGGACGGCCGCCGCAGGCTGGCCGCCCGCGGGCTGCTGGACCGCACCTCGCGGCTGACCAAGACCGGCGGGGAACTGCGCCGCAGGATCGAGGACGCCACCGACCGCCTGGCCGCCGATCCGGTCACCGCCCTCGGGGAGTCGGGCATCGAGGAGGCGATCGGCCTGGCGGCCCCGCTCAGCCGTCACCTCGTCGACACCGGCGTGATCCCGGTCCCCAACCCCGTCGGCGCCCCCAGGCCGTGACGTCCCGCGACACGATCGGAGAGTTTCGCATGACCGTCACCCTCGACGTCGACGGCGCCGTCGCGACCGTCACCGTTAACCGCCCGGAGAAACTGAACGCGCTCGACTACGCCACCATCGACAGACTCACCGCGACGCTCGGCCGGATCGAGAACGACAACGCGATCGGGGCCGTCATCCTGACCGGCGCGGGGGACCGCGCCTTCAGCGCCGGAGCCGACATCGGGGACCTGGCCGCGAGCATCGCGGGAGGCACGGACCGGGCGCTGCGGGAGATCGTGCGCCGGGGGCAGGGTCTCACCCGCCGCATCGAGGAGTTCCCCAAGCCCGTCATCGCCGCGGTGAACGGACTCGCCTACGGCGGCGGGTGCGAGCTCACCGAGGCGGCGCACCTGGCCGTCGCGAGCGAGCGCGCGACCTTCGCCAAGCCGGAGATCGCGCTGGGCTTCCCCCCGCCCTTCGGCGGATCGCAGCGCCTACCCCGGCACATCGGCCGCAAGCGCGGCCTGGAGATGATCCTGACCGGGGACCCGATCGACGCCGCCAGGGCGGCGGAACTCGGCATCGTCAACCGCGTCGTGCCGCACGACGACCTGCAGACCGCCGCCGGAGAGCTGGCCAGGCGCATCATCAGGCACGCCCCGACCGCGGTCAGGGCGTGCCTGGCCGCGGTGACCCGGGGGATCAACGTCCCCATCGACGAGGGCCTCGCCGTCGAGGCCGCGTGGTTCGCCGTCACCGTGCCCACCGAGGGGGTCGCCGACGGCCTGCGCCGCTTCCTCACCCGATCACGGCCGTCCGCCCCGTCGAGTTAGACGGCCCCTGGAGGGGCACGGAGCACCTGGTCATCCGCCGCGTATCGGCGCCGTTCCGACCGGCGCCACCACCCGCCGGGCACTCGTCCGTCCGGTGCGGGCCCCCGTTCCGGGAACCGCGCCTCAGACCCGGCCGAGGCGGGGTACGGCCTCAAGCAGCGACCGGGTGTAGTCGTCGCGGGGAGCCCCGACGACCTCCTCGGTCGGCCCGACCTCCACCAGCCTGCCCTGGTGCATCACCGCGACGAAGTCGGAGACGTAGCGGACCACGGCGAGGTTGTGCGAGATGAACAGCATCGACAGGCCGAGTTCCTCGCGCAGCGAGCGGACCAGGTTGAGCACCGCGCCCTGCACCGAGACGTCCAGGGCGGAGGTGATCTCATCGGCGACCAGCAACTCCGGCCGCGCGCCCAGCGCCCTGGCGATCGCCACCCGCTGCCGCATGCCGCCCGACAACTCGCGCGGATAACGTTCGGCCATGGCGGCCGGCAGGGAGACCAGCGACAGCAGCCGCTCGACCTCGGCCGCACGGGCCGCGCGGGGCAGCTTCAGCCCCTCCGCGACCGACGTGCCCACCGTCATCCTGGGATTGAGGGAGGCATAGGGGTTCTGGAAGACCATCTGGATGCGCCGGGAGTCGCCACCCGTGATCTCCCCGCTGTAGCGCACCAGCCCGGTCACCGCCTTGGCCAGGGTCGACTTGCCGGAGCCCGACTCCCCCACCAGGCCGACGATCGCTCCTTGGGGAATCTCCAGGGTGACGTCGTCGACGGCGGTGAACCCGCCGAACCGCACGGTCAGGTTCTTGATGATCACTGGGCCTCCCAGCAGGCGACCTGGTGCGCCTTGCCGTACGGGATCAGGGGCGGAAGCTCGGTGGAGCAGCGGTCGGTCGCCAGTTCGCAGCGGGAGGCGAAGGCGCAGCCCGCGCCGACCTCGGCGGGGGCGGGCTGGCGTCCGGGGATGCTGGCCAGCGGCTGGGACCTGTCGGTGTCCATGTCGGGCAGCGAGGCGACCAGCGCGCGGGTGTAGGGATGCGCGGCGCCCGCGACCAGCTGGTCGACGGGCAGTTCCTCGACCACCCTGCCCGCGTACATGACGACGACCCGGTGGCACAGCTCACCGACCACGGCGATGTCGTGGGAGATGAACAGGGTCGCGGCGCCGGTCTCGGCCGTCACCTGGCGCAGCAGGCGGAGGATCTGCCGCTGCACCGTCACGTCGAGCGCGGTGGTCGGCTCGTCGGCGATGATGAGCCGCGGCGTGCCCATCAGGCCCATCGCGATCACCACGCGCTGGCGCATGCCGCCGGACAGCTCGTGGGGGTGCTGGCGGGCCCGCCGCGCGGGCTCGGGGATGTGCACGTGGTCGAGGCGGTCGACGGCCCTGTCCCAGGCCTTCTCCCGGCTCGCCCCCTGGTGCACGGTCGCGACCTCGGCGAGCTGGCCGCCGACCCGCAGCGCCGGGTTGAGCGAGGCCATGGGGTCCTGGAAGACCATCGCCAGCGAGGTGCCGAGCAGCTTGCGCCGCTCGTGTTCGGCAAGTTCGTCAAGGTCGGCGCCGCACAGCCGGAGCCGTCCCGTCGTGACCTCGCCGGGGTAGGGCACCAGGCCGCCGATCGCCGAGGCGGTCAGGCTCTTGCCGCTGCCCGACTCCCCGACCAGGCCGACGATCTCCCCCGGCGCGACGGTCAGCGAGAGACCGCGGACCGGGGTGACGCCTCCGGGGAAGGTGACGGTGAGGTCCCGCACCTCCAGGACCGCCTCGGGGTCGGGCTCCTCGATCTCCTGCCGCGCGACGACGGGCGCGGGGGCCGTCTTCGCGGGTGTGGTGGTGCGCGCCGCGGCGCGCGCCAGGGCGTCTCCCAGCAGGTTGAACCCGATGCCCGCGAGCGCGACCGCGACGGCGGGGCCGAGGGCAACGGCCGGGCTGTCGTAGATGCGGTTGAAGCCCTCGAACAGCAGCCGTCCCCAGTCGAACGACGGCGGCTGCACGCCCAGGCCGAGGAAGGACATCCCGGCGAGCGCGAGCAGCGCGCTGCCCAGCGCCTGGGTGAGGTTGAGGATCAGCGGCTCGGCGATGTTGGGCAGGACGTGACGTGTCATGACCCGCATGCGGGGAACCCCGAGCATCCGGGCGGCCGACACGTAGTCGGCCCCGGCGACGGAGGCGGCGAGCGTCTGGGTGAGCCGCGCGAAGCTCGGCGCGATGGCGACGCCGATGCCCAGCACGGCCCCTTTCGCGCCGAGCCCGGTGACCACCGCGGTGAACATGGCCAGCAGCAGTCCGGGGAAGGCGACCAGCGCGTTGACCGTGCCGGTGACCAGCCGCGCGCCGCGGCGGGGCAGCACCGAGGGGAGGGCGCCGAGCACGGTCCCCACGACCGCCCCGATGAGCGTGGTCAGCAGGGCGAGGAGCAGGGAGAGCCGCCCGGCCACCATCACCCTGGCCAGGATGTCGCGGCCCAGGTTGTCGGTGCCGAGCGGGTGGGCGTCCGAGGCTCCCTGGAGGATGACCGAGGGGTTGATGCGCTCGGCCTCCACCCCCCAGATCGGCGGCCCGATGATCGCCACGACCACCATGAGGGCGACCAGTATGGTCCCGGCGAGCCCGGCGGGGGTCCGCAGCAGCTGCCGCATCAGGTCTCCTTAACTGCGGAGGTCGGGTCGAGCACGCCGAGCAGCACGTCGACGAGCAGGTTCACCACGAGCACGATCGCGCCGTAGACGAGGATCACGCCCTGGGCGACGGGGTAGTCCTTCTGCGTGATCGACTCCACGATCCGCAGGCCGAGGCCCGGCCAGGCGAAGACGTACTCGACGAGCACACTGCCCGCGATCAGACCGGTGAGCAGCAGGCCCCCGATGGTGAGGGTGGCGGTGAGCGTGTTGGGCAGGACGTGCCGGATGTAGATGCGGGCGGCGGGCAGCCGTTTGGCACGTGCCAGCCGTACGTAGTCGCTGCCCAGCTCGCGCAGCGTCTCCACCCTGGAGATGCGGGCGATCATCGCGGCGGGGGCGATGGCCAGGGAGAGGATGGGCAGCACGTAGGTCGCGGGGGCGCCCTTGCCCGCGGGCGGGAACCAGCCGAGTCCGATGGCGAAGACCGCGACCAGGACGATGGCGTAGAGGAACTCGGGCACCGCGATGGCCGTTCCGGTCGCCGAGGTGAAGGTCGCCTCGGTGCCGCGGTTGCGGCCGTTCTCGGTGCGGACCCCCGCCCACATGCCGAGCGGCACCGCGATGAGCAGGGCCACGACGGTCGCGAGCAGGGCGAGGGCGAGGGTGTTGGGCAGCCGGGCGGAGATGACGTCGCCGACCGGTTCCCCGCTGAGGAAGGAGGTGCCGAAGTCTCCGGACAGCACGTTGCGGACGTAGGTCCCCAGCTGGGTGAGGATCGGCTGGTCGAGCCCGAGCGCCGCACGTCTGGCCTCGATCAGCTCGATCGGCGCGGCCTGGCCGAGCGAGGCGCGCACCGGATCACCCGGGATGAGGTGGATCATCGCGAACGACGCGACGAGCAGCACCGCCAGCGAGATCACGAAGCGGACGAGGTGCCGGAGCAGGAACGCGCTTCGCGCACGGGCCAGGGACACGCCGCCCGCGAGCAGGCGGCGGCCCTGTAGGCGTGGGATTCCGGCCACTAGCCCGCCTCGGTCATCCGGATGGAGGTCGGCACGAACAGGCCCGCCAGCATGTCGAACGTGGCGCCCTTCTGTGCGATGAGCGCGGTGATCTCCACGACCGGCACCAGGTCGGCGTTCTCGAACAGCGCGGACTCCGCCTCGTTCCAGAGCTTGCAGCCCTCCTCGCCCGTCTTGAGCGCGGCCCCGGCGACCAGCGTCTCGTACCGGCTGTTGGTCAGGTGGGCGAAGTTGGCCCCCTTGGGCGCCGCGGGCCCGGACAGGAAGCCGACGAGCTGGCTGGGCAGGGTGACGCCGATCGGCAGCCAGACGACGTCCCAGTCCTGGGTGACGTTGAGCGACTCCGGCAGCTTGGTGTCGATGACGCCGTTCAGCGTGACCTCTGCGCCCACCTTCTTCCAGGCGGCGGCGAGGTACTCGGCCGCGGCCTGCGGGCCCGCCCCCCTGGTGGTGATGTACAGCAGGCGCAGGGACAGCTTCTTGCCGTCCTTGACGCGGATGCCGTCGGGGCCCGCCTTCCAACCGGCGGCGTCGAGCGCTGCGGCCGCACCGACCGGGTCGAAGCCCGGGACGTGGCCGGTGACGCTGTCCCCCTGGCAGGGCTTGGGGACCCCGACCAGTCCGGTGACCGGGCGCCCCGTCCCGCCGGAGGAGATTCCGGCCAGCTCGGGAAGGTTGACCGCCTGGGTGAGGGCCTTGCGCACCGCCGGGTCCTTGCCTGGCCGGTCGTCACCCTGGTGGTAGAAGAACTGTCCATTGCCCGTGGGGACGATGACCTTGCCCATTCCCGGCATGGCCTCGAGGCGCTTGCGGTCGGCACCGTTGATGACGGCGCCGTTGATGTCACCGGAGACCAGCAGGTTGGCGGCGGTCTGCTCGTTCGGCACGACCTTCAGCACGAGCTTGGCGGGCATGCCCGGTTCCTTGGTGGTGGCGCCGTTGGGCCCCCAGGCGTAGTCCTCGCGGATCTGGAAGGTGTAGTGGTCGCTGGGCACGGCCTCGACGAGCTTGTAGGGCCCGGAGCCGGAGGTGGCGTGGGCGATCAGCGAGCGGTCCTTGACCGCCTTGCCGCAGACGATGAACATCAGCGGGGTGCTCTCCAGGATGAAGCTGAACGGCTTGGGAGTGGAGAGCGTCACCGTGCCGGCCGCGTCGTCCGCCTTGGCCGTCATCCCCGCGGGGATGAGCACGCCGTAGATGGGTGACTTGGTGGCCGGGTCGGCGATGTGGTTGACGTTCTCGGCCACGTCGGCGGCGGTGAGCTTGGAGCCGTCGGAACAGGTGACGTCCTTGCGCAGGGTGAAGGTCACCGAGTCCGGCTTGACGTCCCACTTCTCGGCCAGACCAGGGATGATCTTGCCATCGGAGGTCTGGTTCACGAGCGTGTCATAGGCCAGCGACAGCACGGCGTTGGTGATCCCCATGATGCCCATGGCCGGGTCGAGCACCCCGGGGTCGGCGGCGAGCGCATAGGAGAAGGTGCCGCCCTCGGCGGACTTGCCGGACGAACCGTCGTCGGCTGCGCCGCCGCAGGCGGCCGCCAGCAGGCTCAGGGAGGCGAGGACGGCCGCGGGGCCTACGTTTTTCATCGGAACTCCAGAAAGTTTCTTTGCCACTCAGCCCGCCTCGGTCATCCGGATGGTGGTCGGTGCGAACGAGCCTGCGGGGAAGTCGAACGTGGCGCCCTTTTGCGCGACGAGCACGGTGTTCTCCACGACCGGCACCAGGTCGGCGTTCTCGAACAGTGCGGACTCCGACTCGATCCAGCGCTTGCAGCCCTCTTCGCCCGGCTTGGTCACGGCCTCGGCGATCAGCGTCTCGTAGCGGGTGTTGTGCAGGTGGGCGAAGTTGGCGCCCTTGGGCGCGGCGGGGCCGGACAGGAAGCCGACGAGCTGGGTGGGAAGGGTGACGCCGATCGGCAGCCAGACGACGTCCCAGTCCTGGGTGGCGTTGAGCGACTCCGACAGCTTGGTGTCGATGACGCCGTTCAGCGTGACCTCTGCGCCCACCTTCTTCCAGGCCTGGGCGAGGTACTCGTTGGCGGCCTGGACGCCCGCTCCCCTGGTGGTGACGTACAGCAGGCGCAGGGACAGCTTCTTGCCGTCCTTGACGCGGATGCCGTCGGCGCCGGCCTTCCAGCCCGCGGCGTCGAGCGCGGCGGCAGCGGCGGCCGCGTCGAAGGCGGGGACGTGGCCGGCGACGCTGTCGCCCTGGCAGGGCCTGGGATACATCACCAGCCCGGTGGCCGGGCGGCCGGTGCCGCTTGAGGCGATGCCGGCCAGCTCGGGGAGGTTGACCGCCTGGGTGAGGGCCTTGCGCACCGCCGGGTCCTTGCTCGGACGGTCGTCACCCTGGTGGTAGAAGAACTGCCCGTTGCCCATCGGGAGAACGAACTTGCCCATTCCCGGTGTGGCCTCGAGGCGTTTGCGGTCGGCACCGTAGATGACGGCGCCGTTGAGGCCGCCGGAGATCAGCAGGTTGGCGGCGGTCTGCTCGTTCGGCACGACCTTCAGCACGACCTTCTCCGGCTGTCCCTGGTTCTTGGTGGTGGCGCCGCCCGGCCCCCAGGCGTAGTCCTTGCGGAGCTGGAAGGTGTAGTGGTCGCTGGGCACCGCCTCGACGAGCTTGTAGGGCCCGGTTCCCGAGGTGGCGCGGGCGATCAGCGAGCGATCCTTGACCCCCTTGCCGCAGACGATGAATATCTGCGGAGTGTTCTCCAGGATGAAGCTGAACGGCTTGGGAGTGGAGAGCGTCACCGTTCCCGCCGCGTCGTCCGCCTCGGCCTTCATCCCTTCGGGGATGAGCACGCCGTAGACGGGCGACTTGGTGGCCGGGTCGGCGACGTGGTTGACGTTCTCGGCCACGTCGGCGGCGGTGAGCTTGGAGCCGTCGGAACAGGTGACGTCCTTGCGCAGGGTGAAGGTCACCGAGTCCGGCTTGACATCCCACTTCTCGGCCAGCCCGGGGACGATCTTCCCGTCGTTCGTGGTGGAGACCAGCGTGTCGTAGGCCAGCGACAGCACGGTGTTGGTGACCGAGAGCACGGCCATGGCCGGGTCGAGCACCCCGGGATCGGTGCTGAGCGCGAAGGAGAAGGTGCCGCCGTCGACGGGCTTCCCGGACGGGCTGCTCGCCGCGCCACCACAGGCGGCCGCCAGCAGGCTCAAGGAGGCGAGAACGGCCGCCGATCCTATGTGTTTCATCGGAACTCCAGGAAGGTGGGGGGCGATGCCCCACACTCGCTTTTTCACGCGGTTCCTTCTTCGTGCTCGATCACAAAAAGCGGGCCGTCCGTCGTGCTATCTGCCGAAGATCCGCATCTGGAGCATCACGGTGAGCCGGGCGTCGGGGTCGCCCAGGTCAAGGCCGCCGATCTCGGTAAGCCGCTTCAGCCGGTAACGGAAGGTGTTGGCGTGCACGTGGACCCTGGCCGCGGCCGCGTTGACGTCGCCGAAGGCGTCGAGATAGGCCCGCAGGGTGGGGACCAGCTCGCTGCCGTGCTCGGCGTCGTAGGCCAGGAGGCGTTCGTAGGGCCCCGTCGGGGCCTGCTCCTCGGCTTCGGCCAGGTCGGACAGCTGCAGCAGCAGTGCCTCGAAGTGCACGCCGGTGTAGCCCACGACGGCGCCCGAGACGTCGCGGGCGCGCAGCACCCGTAGCGCCCTGTCGGCGTCGGACCTGGATCTGGCCACCTCCGACAGGTTGCCCGCCAGGCGTCCCACCCCGATGTTGGCGGCGTGCCGGGGACCGACCCTGGCCAGGAAGCTCTCGGCGACCCGTACGGCCCGCGCCTCCTCCTCGCCGCTGTTGCCCGCGTGCAGCGGCAGCACGGCGTAGGCGACCGAGCCGACCAGCGCGGCCGCCGCCTTGGGGTGGATGGCCCCGACGTGCAGGGCGAGCGCGTCACAGAAGCGCTGCCTGTCGCTCTCCCTGCGCGCGGCGTCGCCGACGGAGCCGCCACTCCTGCCGCTGAGCTGGGCGGCGAGCACGCACAGGCGCTCGCTGGCGACACCGAGCCGGCCCGCGGCCTCGGCGGCGTCCCTGCCGCCGGCCAGCACGGTCGACAACAGATCGGCGCGGAGTCTGCGCTGGGTGTCGGCCCCCGCGCGCTGCCGCAGCAGCTGCAGGGCGACGATCTTGGCCGCGTCGGCCAGGGCACGCTGCCGCTGGTCGCTCAGCGGCTCGCGCACCGCGGCCCAGATGGAGCCGAGGATCTCGTCGCCCGACCGTACGGCAACCGCGGCCCGGTGGATGCTGTCGCCGTCCATCTCCAGGTAGATCGGCTCATGGCTCTGGTAGAGCTGCCGGAAGAATCCGCGTTCCTCCAGCATCCGCCGGTAGCGCACCGGCACCTGGCGGCCGAGCACCGTCTCAACCCTGCCGGGGTCGGCCTCGTCCTGCCGCCCCGAGTAGGCCAGCACCCGCGAGGAGCGGTCCTCGATCGTCACGGGGGCGTCCAGCAGCGCGCACACGGCGTTGGCCAGCGAGAACAGGTCGTCGGGCGGGGCCTGTCCCGGCTCGGTGAAGTCGCCCTCGGCCAGCAGGGAGCGCAGCAGCGCCGCCACCTGGGCCCAGGAGGCGGCCCTGGTCAGCCCCAGGACCGCGACCCCGGTCTCCAGGACCTTGGCGCGGACGAGCTCGTCGACGGGGACGGGCTGTTTGACGATCACGCCCGCGGCCGGGCCGGCCGCGTCGAGCAGGGCGCAGATCTGCTCGGCACGGTCGACCCCGACGGCAAGCAGGATGCCCCCTTCGGGGAGCAGGAGCTCGTCGAGAGGGTCATAAATATGGACCCCGGTGACTTCGACGTCGAGCTCCCCCGGGGAGGCGGCCACGTCCAGCACGGTACTTCCCAGGTCATCCAGGATCCGCTGCATGCTGGCACGTGGCCGATTACTCATCTGCTCACGATAATGGACATAAACCGACATTATTTATGGACGTGCTCTATTGCCACCTGAGCGGCACGGCCGATCGCCGCGTCCGCCTTGGGCAGCCTGAGGCCGAAGGAGCGGGTCCGAAGGAAGACCGCCGCCGCGTAACGCCGTCCGTCCGGGTACTCCAGGACGCCCGCCTCGTTGCGGATGCCCCAGAGCGTTCCGGTCTTTCCGGAGATCTTCACCTCGTCGCCGAACGCGGAGGACAGGCGGTGCGGCCAGATCTGGTTGCCCAGGATCTTCCGCGCCTCCGCGCAGGCCTCAGGAGAACCCGCCTCGTCCCGCCAGATCTGGCTGAGCAGGGTGGTGATCTCACGGGGCGTACTAGAGGTCGTCCGCTCGGGATCGCGCACCGACAGCGCGCTGATCTGCTCCTCGGTGACCGCGGCGAGCCCCTCCTCGTCGGAAAGCCCGGACAGGCCCAGCTCGGTCACGACGCTTCCGAGCAGCTCGGCGCAGCCGCCGATCAGCCGGGTGCGCTCCAGGCCGAGCTCGCCCAGCGTGGCGTGCACGTTGTCGAGCCCGACCCGGCGCAGCAGCACGTCGGTTGCCGCGTTGTCGCTCATGGTCATCATGAAGTGGGCCAGGTCGCGCAGGGTGAGCGAGACGTCGTCCGCGCACCCCGAGGTGCCGATACCACCGTCCTTGTCGGCCGCGGTCACGGTCAGCCGCTCGGTGCGCTCCAGCGTCCCCGCCGCCGCCTGCCTGGTGTACTCCAGCAGGATCGGGAGCTTGAACACCGAGGCGAGCACGACCGGATCGTCGGCGCCGAAGTTCACCTCGGCGTCGCCGTCGACCTCACGGACGTGGACGAAGCCCTCGACGTCCGCCTCCTCGAACACCTCACGCAGTGCCTTGGACACATCAGACATGGCGCAGCGTCCTCGCTCCGGAGTGCAGGTGGGTGGCACGGCCGTCGTCGACCACGAAGGTGGCCGTGTCGTGCATGCCGTTCTCCAGCTCCGCCGCGATGAAGGAGTGGTCCGCGTAGTGCACGAAACGGGTGGTCCTCCGCTGCTGGCCCATCTTCTCCGCGAACCCGCTGGGGATCAGGGTGATGTCCAGGCCGCCGTGGGCCTCGGTCACCTCCCAGGCGTACATCGGCCCCTCGTACCTGCCGAGGTAGGGCTCGGGGTTCACCACCAGCGGCGTCTGGGGCGGAACGGGGAAGGCTGGTACGGCCAGGCCGGTGATCTCGCGGATCAGCGGCAGCGCCAGGTCGGCGAGCACGCCGACGAGGGCGCCGCCGTTGACGCTCATCGCGATCGCGAAGTCCGCCCCCGGCACGACCCGCCAGAACGTGCTCTGCCCGACCGTGCCGCCGTCGTGCCCGAAGACCTCGCCGCCCCAGTCGAACAGCTCGAAGCCCAGGCCCCAGCGGTCGGCGAGCAGTCCGGGGATCCCGGGCACGTCGATCTGCTTGGTCCGCATGGCCGCGACCGACTCCTCCGACAGCAGCCGGGTGCCGTCCTGCGCCACGCCGCCCGCGGTGAACATGCGGCCGAAGCGGACCAGCTCGCGCAGGGCCAGGCACATGGTCGAGCCCGCGGGGGCGTTGGAGCGCGGCATCGCCCAGGCGAGGTTGACCTCGTTGTCGGGGCCGAGGTGCCCGGCGGCCGCCCTGAACACGATGGCCTCCTCGGGCAGGAGCGCCCAGTGCGTGGCGCCGAGCGGGCCGAGCAGGTGCTCGCGCATGGCCTGCTCCCAGGTGGTGCCGCGCAGCCGGGCGACCAGCGCGCCGAGCACGCAGTAGCCGGAGTTGCAGTAGGAGAACAGCGCGCCGGGCTCGTGGACGTGGCCCGCGCCGTGCAGGAAGCCGATGTACTTGTCCAGGCAGTCGTCGCCGCGCCCGGTGTCCTCGAACAGGTCGCCGTCGAAGCCGCCGCTGTGGGTGAGCAGGTGCCTGACGGTGACGACCTTCTCCGAGCCGTCGGCGACGGCGAACTCGGGCAGGTAGTCGCGAACCGGCTTGTCCAGGTCGACCAGGCCCTCGTCCACGAGCTGCATCACCATCGCGGCGGTCCAGACCTTGGTGGTCGAGCCGACCTGGAAGACGCTGTCGGGCGTGGTCTCGACTCCGGTGTTCCGGTTCAGCACGCCGGTGGCGACCTCGAACAGCTCGCCGTCGGCCCAGATCGCCAGCGAGGCGCCGGGCACGTTGTACTGCCGCGCGGCCTCGTCAAGGCGTTTCTGCAGATCCTCAAGCATTCTCGCTCCTTTAGGAGATCTTGGGGGTGGCGCGGACGCCGAGGTGGACGTACGGCGAGCCGTCGGGCAGCTCGTAGAAAACGGCCGACAACCACTGGGGCTCCCCCTCGGGGCGGCCGACGAAGGTGGTGTCGTTCACCGGGATGAGCTCGAACTCCATGGGCGGGCTCGTCTCGGCGAGAGCGCCGGTGGCCTCGGCGTACAGGAACAGGCGCCCGTCGCGGACGGTCAGCGTCATCCGGGAGCCCGCCCGCTCGTACACGCCCGCGTAGCGCTCGACGTCGGTCTCGACCGGCTCGGCGGGCGGTCCCAGCACGGACGGCACCTCCACGCCGATCAGCTCGGCGAACAGCTCGGCCGCCAGGGCCTGGTGGAAGGCGGCGGTGTGACCTCCGTTGGTCAGCGAGCACACCACCGTCCCGGTGTCGGGGACCACCCAGAGCATGGCGGCCTGGCCGATGGTGTTGCCGCCGTGGGAGACGACCTTGTGACCCTGCCACTCGTCGAGGATCCAGCCGATCCCCCACTGCTTGCCGAGGGTGTACGGGTTGGGGATGTCCACCTGCGGCTCCCACATCGCCCGAGGGTCGGCCAGCAGGTCCGTGCCCAAGTGGGCGCGGCCGAAGGCGACGACGTCTGCGGGGCGGGCGGAGATCAGCCCGGCGGGGCCGCAGGAGCGCATGAGGCTCGAGACGGGGGCGGGCTTGCCGCCGAGATGGCCCAGGGCGGCGCGGAAGCGCAACACGTCCTCGGGCAGGGTCCAGGTGTGGGTCAGGCCGAGCGGCTCGACGATCTGCTCGTGCAGCGCGGCATCCCAGACCTTGCCGGTGAGGCGCTCGATGACGCGCCCGGCGATGATGAAGCCTGAGTTGCAGTACGACTGGGTGGCGCCCAGGGGGTGGTTCTGCGCGAGGTCCGCGCAGGCCTCGACGTACTTCTCGACGCAGTCGTCACCGCGGCCCGTGTCGAGGAAGAGGTCACCGTCGATGCCGGAGGTGTGCGAGAGCAGGTGCCTGATCGTGACGGTCTTGGTCACCTCTGCGTCGGCGACCTTGAACTCGGGCAGAATCTCGGAGACCGGGGTGTCCAGCGTCAGCGCGCCCTGCTCGATCAGGAGCATGAGCTGGGTCGCGGTCCACACCTTGGTGATCGAGCCGATCTGGAAGAGGGAGTCGGTGGTCACCTCGACCCCGGTGTCCACGTTGAGCACACCAGCGGCGAACTCGTGAACCTCACCCTCGTGGTAGAAGGCCAGGTTCGCGCCGGGAACCTCGTACTCGGCGATCAGCTCTGCGAGCCGGTCGTGCCAGCGACCGGGATCCACTGCTCCAGCCACGCGATGATCCTTTCGTTGTAGTCCAGCCGATGAGAGGGACGGCCGTTGAGGATGAACAGATGGGAGCCACCGGGGTAACGGACCAGCCTGACCGGCACCCCCCGCTCACGCAGCGCGGCGAACCACTGCTCCGCCTGGCCGACGGGGCAGCGATCGTCGTTCTCCCCGTGCAGCAGGAGGGTCGGCGCGGTCACCTTGGCGACGCCGTTCATGGGCGACTGGGCCGCGAGGTCCTCGCCGCATTCGTGTGTCTTCAGGAAGTGCCCGGCGTCCGAGGTGCCGGACATGCTGGTCAGGTCGCTGACGCAACCGCCGGGAATGACCGCCTTGAAGCGGTCTGTCCTGGTCGGTAGCCAGCAGGATATGTAACCGCCGTAGCTGTAACCGGTCAGCCCGAGCCGGTCCGGGTCGGCGACGCCCTCGGCGACCAGCTCGTCGATCGGGCTCAGGAAGTCGTCGGTGTCGGCGATCCCCCACGCGCCCAGGGCCGCGGTGTAGAACGCCTCGCCGTACCCGTCGCTGCCGCGGGGGTTGAGGGTCAGCACGGTCCAGCCCTTGGCGGCGAGCAGCTGGTGATAGAGGTGCACACCGTCGAAGACCGGCGCCCACGCGTTGTGCGGGCCGCCGTGCACATCGAGCAGGAGCGGCCCCGGCCCGGTGAGTGTCTCGTCGCGCAGCACGAATCCCTCGATCGGCGTCCCGTCGGGGGCGGTGAAGGTACGGCTACGCGGGATGAACAGCTCGACGTCGTCGAGCGCGTACTCCGACAGCCTCATCGCGGCCGGAACGTCCGCGTCCGCGCCGCCCGACGGGGCGCCGGACCGCTTCGCCGGGAAGTCCAGGAGGTAGACCTCCCCCGCGCTGTACGGCGTTGCCGCGATATAGGCGATCCTGCCCGCCGCGACGCTGACGCCGGAGACCACCTGGTCCCCGCCGATGAGCTTCTCTCCCGAGGCGCGGTAGAGGTGGGTGAAACCGCCATCGCGGGCACAGAAGACCAGTTCGTCCCCGACGAGCTGGGGCGTCGCTCCCGGATAGCCCGGCGCGCCCACCATGACGTTACGGTCCAGCCCCGCCGCGACCTCGGCGAGCCCGTCCGCGTCCGCGTAGAACAGGCGGGTGTGACTGCTGGGACCGCCGGGGAGTCCGGCGATCAACAGCCTGCCACCGAGCCACCAGGCTCCGGCGCAGATCACGTCCTCGCCGGTGAGCCGCTCCGGCTTCCCGTCCGGGACACCGCCCTCGGCCGGGTGGTCCGGGACGTCGACCGAGTAGGCGGCGCCGCCGACGACCAGGTCGCGATCGGGGTGCATGGCGGCGACGAAGGTGAGCCGCAGCCCGTCGGGCGTCCACGACGGCTCGCCCGCGTGGAAGTCGCCCGAGGTGACCTGCGTGGTCTCGCCCGTCTCTGCGTCGACCACGAAGAGCTGGGTCGTCAGGCCCCGCAGCAGGCCGGCGCCGTCGGCCTTGTAGTCGAGCCGGTCGGCCACGACCGGGGCGTGCGGGTTCGGGTCGCCGTGCGGCGCGGCGTACGCGATCCTGGTGCCGTCGGGCGACCAGACCGCGGCACCGGCGCCCAGTGACGCGGTGGTGAGGGGACGCGGCTCGCCGCCGTCCATCGGCAGCAGGTGGACCTGCGGTTTTCCGTCGACGGGGCGGAGGAAGGCGAGCTTGCGCCCGTCGGGCGACCAGCGCGGGGAAGAGTCGCGCGGGCCGCCTGTCAGGCGCCGCGGCTCGGCGCCGGGCGCGGCGAGCCAGATCTCGGAGCGGTTCTCGTCGGACTCCCGGTCAGCTGTGCTGACCACGTAGGCGACGGCGCTCCCATCAGGGCGTAGCCGGGGGTCTCCCGGCACCGCGATGCGGTAGAGATCACTGGAGGAGAGGCGGGGCATGTCCGAACGCTAGGCGTCCGTTCGCCTCGCTTCTTCGGCCATCACGACGAACCAGACCGATTCCGTTGTGCCGTCGTCCAACCCCCTTTCCCCGCGGTCCCGGCCAGGGACACCCGGGGTTCACAACGGAACTCACGGTGTCGCGGGTTTTGTTGGTCAACGCGGTTTCTGGGTAGCCCGTCTCCCGCTATGGGAACCTCCACGAAAGTGCCGCAGACACGAAGCATGAGCGGCGAGGAGCTCTCCGCCGACCACGCGTGGGTCACCCTGCGCAGGTACGGCCGATGGCGTCTCGTCCGCGACTCCTTCGCCAGGTTCAGGTACGGCGACGGCATGACCAACGCGCGGGCGCTGGCCTTCCAGATCTGCCTGTCCATCATCCCCGGCGCCATCGCGCTGGTCGGGCTGAGCTCGGTGCTCAACCAGGAGAGGCTCGGCGAGGTGCTGGAGCTCACGCTGAGCCGGATCGCCCCCGGAGAGGGGGGCGAGGCGGTCAGGAATGTGCTCGCCGACAGCCACAGGCAGGCGGGCCACGCCGGGGGCGCCCTGGCCCTCTGGCTCGGCCTGGCCACCGCGCTGGTCTCGCTGACGAGTGCGATGGCGCAGGTGGAACGCGGGGCCAACCGCATCTACGGCGTCGAACGCGACCGGCCGTTCCACCGCAAGTACGGCAGGGCCCTGCTGATGGCACTGTCCGCGGGCGCCTTCATGACCGTCGGCTTTACCGTGATGGTCGGCGGCGGGGCGATCGGGCGGGCCCTCGCCGAGGTCTACGGCTGGGACGACGGCACGCTGGACGCGTTCGCGCTGGTGCGCTGGCCGGTCGGATTCCTGCTCGCGCTGCTTTCGGCCTCGGTGCTGTTCCGCGCCGCCCCCCGCCGTAGGCAGCCCGGCCACACCTGGCTGGCGTTCGGCGCCCTGGTCTCGCTCGTGCTGTGGACGTTCCTGACCCTGTCGCTCGCCGTCTACACCGAGCGCAGCGGCACCTTCGGCGCCACGTACGGGCCGCTCACCGCGGTCGTGGCGCTGCTGCTGTGGTCGTTCCTCAGCTCGGTCGCGCTGTTCCTCGGGATCGCCTTCGCCGCGCAGCTCGAGGCGTGCCGCGCGGGGAATGCGGAACCGGCGGGGGCCGATCCCGGGCCGACGGCGGAGCAGGAGCGGGAACCCCTGTTCGGTGCTGCCGGGACGGCGCTCGTCGAGGCCGTCCGCGGGCCCGCGGGCCTCCTGTCCCGGCTCCCCCGGCTCCCCTGGCTTCCCCGGCGGAAGGTCACCGCCGCAGATCCCCGTCCGCCCTCTCCAAAGCCTCCCGAGGCTCCGCGCCCACGGGAAGCGTGGGTTCGAGGTAGTGGGCGTGAATGACCGACTCGATCCGCTCCGCGTCGCCGGAGGCGAGGCCGGTGATGACGAGGCGGTGGCGATCGGCCGCCTCCGACATCGTCAGCTGCTGGCGGTCGAGCGAGGAGCGCATAAGGGCGTACATGTGGCCGTTCATCGTCTCCCACAGCTCGGCGAGGCGACGGCGCCCCGAGGCGAGGACGATCTCGCGGTGGAAGCGGGTGTCGATGTCCACCAGTTCCTGCATGTCGCCCGCCTCCGCCGCGCCCGCCATCTCCTGGACGAGCAGTTCGAGGCGGTCGAAGAGGCCGGGAGGCAGGTTGGTGACGGCGTCGCGGGCGGCGGCGGTCTCCAGGACACAGCGGGCATAGCAGATGTCCTGGATGTTCTCGGTGGACATGCGGGTGACCATGCTGTAGCGGCGGGGGTTGATGTCGACCAGCCCCTCGTTGGACAGGTCACGCAGCGCCTGGCGCACAGTCGCCCGGCTCACGCCGTACTCCTCGGCGATACCGGCCTCGACGAGCCTGGTCCCCGCGGGCAGCTCGTCGTTGAGGATCTTGCGTCGCAGCGCCAGCCGTACCGTGTCGGGTAGGGATAGGTGTTCGAGCACTTCCCCTGATGTCCTCTCTCCGTAGCTCGCGTTGACGCTTGTCTGGTTCAGTATGGGCCGCCGTTCAACGTGCCCTCGGTCAGTCCCGGTTCGCCGTCCGGATCGACCGTGACGGCCAGCAGATCCGCGGGGCCGGTGAGGACGGGGGTGACGCCGGGGCCGTGGCCGGGCAGCGGGCTGTCGCCGTGCGCGACCACGACCTCGTTGCCCACACAGGCGTAGGCGGTCAGCGCGTGACGGGCCTGCGGGTCGGGGTGGACCAGGCAGGCCCCCGGCGCGGCGTGGTCGGCGTCGAAGCCGAACGCCGAGTCGCCGAGCCGTACCCCGAGCACGACGCCGCCGTCCCCCGCGGGGACGTAGGGCCGCCCGTCAGCGTCGATCCGGTACGGTGTCATGCCGTCGATCTCCGGGTGCTCGACGATCCCGAGCAGGTTCACGGCCAGCACGGCCAGCATGGTTGCGGTCATCGGATCACTCCCAGGTTGGCGTCGGAGCTGTGGACGATGTGGAAGGCGTCGGCGGGGCCGCTGATCAGAGACGACGGCCCCGGGCTGTGACCGTGCAACATGCAGTGTCCGGTGGAGATCACGCCGATAGTGACATATCCGGGCCGGTAGCCGCGACCGAAGCGGTGATCGGCGTCCTCGATCGCCACGAAGTCACCGATCCGCAGTCCCTCAAGGCCGAGCGACAGGTCGGGCGACAGGCCCGCGTACGCGCCCATGAGGTCGGTGTTGGCGAACTCGGAGGCCATGCCCGCGCCCGCGCCGACGGCCTCTGCGGGCACCCGCGCGGCCACGTGCACCTCCAGTCGGCCGTCGGCGCGCGTCGCGCCCGGCATCCGCTCGATCAGCTCGGGGGCGCAGTTCTTCACGGAGAGGGCGGGATGCTCGGTGAGCCGCAGCCCCTGGCCTCTGGCCATGATCGTGACGGGGTCGCCGACGGTGACCTCGGAGAGGACCTCCTCGGGGAAGTCGGCGGCCCTGATGGCCTCCACATGCTCGGGTTCCAACGGCGACGCCACCAGCACGCGGAGCTTCTCTGCCACTACGCCTCCTCAATTGTCGATCGTCGACAATCGACGATAAGTGGAGCGGCTACCTCCCGCAAGACCCACGCCCACATATCCGCACGGCGAAAACCGTCGCCCTCCGGGCCGATCGCCACCCCGCCCCCAGAGGCAGCAAAAACCCATATTTCAAGACTGAATCGTATCTGATCCGATATTTAATTTCAGATAGGAAAAAAAGGGAACGCCGAACCCATCCTGGAAGGCGGCAAGAACGGCATTTCCCCCGGCCATCCGACGCTCGCCTCGCTACTCGGCGCCACCGGCTACGAGACCGCGATGTGCGGCAAGTGGCACTGCGGCTTCCTTCCCGACTTCAGCCCGACCAAGAGCGGCTGGCAGGAGTTCTTCGGCAACTTCGCCGGAGGCGTCGACTACTTCTCCCACGTGAGCATCGACTCCGCCAGGCCCGACCTGTACGAGGGCGGGATCCGGGTGCCGCAGATCGTCCGCTGGCCGGGCGTCATCGGCCAGCGCCAGGTCACCGGTGTGCCGATGGTCGCCTACGACTGGTTCCCCACCCTGTTGGAACTCGCGGGCACCCGGCCCGACCCCGCGCACCCGACCGACGGTGTCTCCTTCGCCCCGTACCTGCTGCGCGGCGGGGACGTCCCCCAGCGCGACCTGTTCTGGCGGATGCGCGGGCAGGGCGCCCTGCGCCGGGGCGACTACAAGTACCACTCGGCCCTCAACGGCGGCACCGTCGTCGAGTCGTTGTTCAACATCGCCGACGACCAGCGGGAGATGGCCAACCTCGCCACCCGTGAGCCCGCCGTACTCGCCGACCTGAAGGCCGCCTGGCAGAAAGTGAACACCGGCCTGATCCCCTACGCCTAGGCGCCCCCTGGCGGGATGACGGATCGCGTCTCTTCCCCTCGCGGGTCGTGGAGGGGCGCGATCCTACTTCTGGGCGCAGAGCGCGGCGTCGAGGGCGGCGTCGGCCCGGTTGGCGGCGGCGTCCGTTGCGGGTATCGCGGTCACGGCGATCGTGACCGCCCGGCCGTCCTCGGTGATGCCGTCACGGGTCGCGTAGCCCTCGATGTCGCCGCTGTGACCCCACCAGTAGCCGCCGCAGCTCAGCCCGATCTTCATCAGGCCGAGCCCGTACGACCAACTGGACGGGTATCCGGGCGCCTTGACCGTCTGCTTCATCTGCTCGAGCAGGTCCGGCTTGAGCAGCTTGCCGCCCAGCAGCGCGCCCAGGAAGCGGTTGAGGTCCCGCGGCGTGCTGACCAACTGCCCGGCCGCCCAGGCCCAGGACGGCTCCATCTCCGTGACGTCCCCCATCTCGGCGCCGGGCTTGTCGGTCTTGGGCTGGTACCCGCTGGGGTGAGCGTCGCGGATCTCCTGCTCGCCGACGCCGGGCCAGTAGGTATCGCGCAGCCCGAGCGGCTTGATGACCCGGTTGGTGATCTCCTCGCCGATCGGCCGTCCGGTGACCTTCTGCACCAGCAGGCCGAGCAGGACGTAACCGGTGTTGCTGTACTTCCAGCTCGTGCCGGGGGCGAACTCCGGCTTGTGCGCCAGGCCCATGTCGAGCAGTTCCCTGGGCTCGACGTACCGGTGCTGGATCTCGAAGATCGACGGGATATGGGCCGCGTAGTCCGGCAGCCCGGCGGTGTGCTGGAGCATCTGGCGCACCGTGATCTTGCGGCCGTCGTTGCCGTTGCCGCGCACCAGGCCGGGCAGGTACTTCTCGGCGGACGCGTCCAGGTCGATCTTGCCCTCTCCGGCCAGCTGCAGCACGACCACGGAGGTGAACATCTTGGTGGCGCTGCCGATGCGCACCTGCCCGTTGACGGGAACCTTGGCCCGCGTCTCCAGGTCTCCCACGCCCGCGGTGTAGTCGCGGACTCGCCCGTCACGGCCCCGCACCGAGGCCAGGGCACCGGGGAAGTCCCCGGTGCGGACCAGGCCGTTCAGGCTCGTCTGTACAACGTCGGCGGAGCCACTCTGCGGGGTGGCGTCGGCGCTGGCCGGGGTGGCGGTCAGGCCCAGGGGTCCCAGCGCGACGGCGGCTGCGGTGGTCAGGACCAGCAGGCCACGCCGCCCGGCGGAGCCTGGCCTGGCCACTCGGGAGGGGACGGTGTAGACGATGGGATGCGGCATCGGGAGTCTCCTTGCTTGATCGCTTCGTTGCGATGCCAGCAAGCATGTCGGCGACGGCAGGTCATGATCGATCCTGCCCGCCGGAGTCCGGCGGTACGGCCAGCACTACCGCCGCCGGGACCGGCCCCGCTACCTGTCCTCGGTCAGCCGATCACGATGACGATGTCGAACTGCGGGGTCGACAGCGACGAGAGCGGGCTGCGCAGTTTCTCCACGCCCAGCCGGTAGGTACCCGCGTTCAGACCGGCGATGGGCAGGTAGCGTCCGGTGAAGTTCGGCTCGGTGCCGGTCCAGAAGCCGTTCTGCGAGGAGCGGAGAATCGTCACGGGACCCGAGGCGAGACGTGGGTGGACCGCGGAGAGGTTGCTGTCGATAGGACTTTGATGATGAGATAAGAACAGGCGTATGCCCAGGTGAACGCCCTGCCCCGCGCACCCCGTAATGAAATACGGCAAGGGTGCCGAACACGAAAACAGCGCTTTGTTCTCCGTAGCGGATGACCGAAAAGCCATGGCCGTACCTCACCCTCGCAGGCCGCGGTCTCCGTGGTGCCGACGGTCACATGAGCGCCTGACCAGGCTGGACGGCGACGCCTACCCGGCTGGGCCTGCCGTGCCTGCGGCACGGTGGACCGGCACGAGAGCGGCGGCGGCCAGGACCACGGCGAGGACCGCGTAGCCTCCGGCCAGACCGGCGGCCGCGGCGACGCCGCCGACCAGCAGGGGACCGCCCGCGTCACCGAGCTCGCGGCCGAGTTCGGCCGCCCCCATGGTCTGTCCCATGCGTTCCTCTGGCGTGATGGAGGCGAGGGAGGCGAAGCCGATCGGCGTGGTCACACCGGTGCCGACGCCGATGCCGATGGCGCCCAGGAGTACTCCCGGCAGTCCGGGAAGCGTCGCGGCGGCCAGCCCCGCGGCGGTGATCAGCGCCCCGGCGGTGACGCCCGTACGCGCGGTGATCCGCCCGGAGTCCAGCGCCCGGCCGGCCCAGGGCTGAACGACCGCGGCACACGCGGCGAGCACGGAGACGGCGGCGCCGGTGGCCACCGGGCCGAGCCCTGCGGCGGCGCCCGAGATCGGCAGAAAACCGACCCCGACCGCCAGCGCCGCGGTGGCGGCCGCCAGCGCGGTGGTCGGCCTCAGGAAGCCGCCGTCGGTCAGCTGCCGGGCGAGATCGAGCAGAGTCTGCCTGCGGCGCGGCAGCGGCGGTACGGCGGGCACCTCGAGCGCGGCCCAGACCGTGACGGCCACGGCGAGCGCGGCCGTCACGGCGAACAGCAGAGACAGGCCGCCGAGCCAGACCAAGGCGCCGCCGAGCAGCGGCCCGAGGGTGTAGCCGATGCTCTTGTAGAAGCCGTAGGAGCCGAATGCCCGGCCGTGTCCAGCCCTGGGGTTCAGCCGCGCGACCAAGGCGCCGGCGCCGGGGGAGAAAGCGGAGGCGGCGGCGCCCTGTCCGAGGCGGGCAAGCCACAGCCAGCCCGCGTCACCGACCACGAAGAACGCCGCGGACGCGGCAGCGAACCCGATCAACCCGCCCAGCAGCACCGGACGTGCGCCGACCCGGTCGGCGAGGGTGCCGAACAACGGCTTGAGCACGACCTCGGCGCCGTCGTAAAGCGCCAGCAAAACTCCCAGGTAGAGCAGCGAGGAGGTCAGATCACCGGTGGCCTGGCCGAGATTGGCGGCGATGCCGTGCGCGCCGAACGCGGTGGTGAAACCGGCCGCATACAGCGGCCACATCCTCCGGCGGGGCGCCACCGGGGTACCGTCTCGCTCACCGAACACCCTACGACGGTACGCGTCGGCTGCGAGAAGTTCCTCGCCGAACCGGACAGGGAGCACCCCATCGGCACGTTCACCCCGGTGGAACTCGACTACACGGGCGGCGGCATGCTGGGGGGCATGAGCTATCGCGTGTGTCTGGTGTGTATGGGTAACATCTGCCGCTCCCCCATGGCCGAGGTCGTGTTGAAAAGCACCCTCGCCGACCACGGGCTCGGCGACCTCGTCTCGGTCGACAGCGCGGGCACGGGCGGCTGGCACCAGGGCGACCCGATGGACGAGCGGGCTGCGGCGATGCTGGCCGAGCACGGCTATGACGGCTCCGCGCACCGGGCCAGGCAGTTCCTCGCGGGCTGGTTCGGCCAGGTGGACCTGGTGCTGGCAATGGACAGGGACAACCTCCGGGTCCTGCGCCGCCTGGCCCCGCCGGGGGCCGACGTACGACTGTTGCGCTCCTTCGACCCGGCGGCCCCGGAGGGCGCCGAGGTGCCCGACCCCTACTACGGCGACTCAGAGGGCTTCGCCGAGGTCCTGGAAATGGTGCGGGCCGCCTCGGAGGGCCTGGCCAAACACCTGGCGAACACCCTGCGTTGAAGGAAGTCCTCCTCTGGGCCGAGCCGTGCTCCCCGAGGGACGCGCCACCGGGAGGTGGGCAGGCCGAGGTGCGTGAACCGCACTGTCACCGTTCCTCTCCGGAGACGTTCTCACCCTCAGGAGCGTCCCCGTGCGGCGGCGATCAGGGAGCGGGTGTAGGTCTCCCCCGGCGCGTCGAGCACGGCGTCGGCCGGGCCGTGCTCGACGAGGCGACCGCCGCGCAGGACCGAGACCTCGTCGGCGACGGCGCGGACCACGCCCAGGTCGTGGGTGACGAACAGGACGGTCAGGCCGTCGCGGCGCAGGCCGGTGAGCAGTTCCAGGATGGCGGCCTGGACCGAGACGTCGAGGGCGGAGGTGATCTCGTCGCAGATCAGCACGCGCGGCTCGCAGACGAGGGAGCGGGCGATGGCCACCCTCTGGCGTTCACCCCCGGACAGCTCGCGGGGGCGGCGGCGTGCGATCTCCGGGCGCAGGGCGACCCGGTCGAGGGCGTCGAGGGCGCGTTGCCGTGCCTCGTCCCGGGAGGCGCCGAAGAAGTGGCGGATCGGGGTGCCTAAGATCTCGGCGACCGTCTGGCGGGGGTTCAGCGCCCGGTAGGGGTTCTGGAACACGTATTGGAGGCGTCGCCGCAGCTCGGCGGGCCTGTCCGCCCCGGAGACCGCGAGCGGGGCTCCGTCGTGGGTCAGCTCTCCCGTGACCTGGCCGCCGAATCCGGACAGCACCCGGGCCAGTGTGGTCTTGCCTGAGCCCGACTCGCCGACCAGCGCGTGGAAGGCGCCCTCGGTCAGGTCGAGGGAGACGTCGTGGAGCACCTGCCGCGCGCCGTACGAGAACGAGATGCGGGACGCCCGCAGCAGCGGCTCCCGGCCCGCGCCGGGACGGGAGCGCTCCTCTCGCCTCGTGTCCTCCGGCGCGCGGGTGGACGGCCCCCTGTCTGGAATCGGCCGGTTCTCGCGCCGTACGTCCTCCGTGGCGTCCTCCGTGGCCTCCTCCCTGGCGGACGGCTCCTCGGGGCCGGGCGGGCCGCCGAGCGGGTGATGGCAGGCGACCTGGTGTTCCCCGCCCGCCACGTCGGGCACGGGAACCTCGGTCTCGCAGATCGCGGTGGCATGGGCACAGCGTGGCGCGAACGCGCAGCCCGCCGGGCGGCCGCCGAGGTGCGGGGCGTGGCCGGGGATGGGGCGCAGCGTCCTGCGGGCATCGACGTCGGGCGAGGCGGCCAGCAGCCCGTGCGTGTACGGGTGCCGGGGCCCGGCGGGCCGCCCAGGGACGCCGTTCGCGAGGGGCGCGTGACCGGGAGAAAAGAAGGTGCCGAGGGCGGCGGTCTCGACGACCCGGCCCGCGTACATGACGGCGACCCGGTCGGCGAGACCACGCACGACGCCGAGGTCGTGGGAGACGTAGACGGCGGCGACGCCCTGGTCGCGGCACAGGCCGCGCACGGAGGCCAGGACGCGTGCCTGGGTGGTGACGTCCAGGGCGGTGGTCGGCTCGTCGAGGACGACGAGGCGGGGTCTGGGCAGGAAGGCCAGCGCGATGAGCACGCGCTGCTGCTGGCCGCCGGATAGCTGGTGCGGGTAGCGGCGTGGGAAGTCCTCGCCCGGGGGCAGCCCGGCCGCGCGCAGCGCGCCGTCGATCTCGCCTGCCACCGCCGCGCCGCGCAAGTCGGGGCGGTGTACGGCAAGCATCTCGGCGAGCTGCGTGCCGATCCGCAGCGCCGGGTTGAGGGCGGTCGCCGGGTCCTGCGCGACGTAGCTGACCAGTTTGCCGCGTGCCCGCCGCAGCTCGCGCGGCGGCAGCCCGAGGATGTCGACGCCGTTGACCGAGACCGAGCCCGCGACGATCCGCGCGCCCGGTCTGGCGTGGCCGAGGATGGCGGTGGCCAGCGTGGTCTTGCCGGAGCCCGACTCGCCGACCAGGCCGAGGATCTCGCCGGGGGCGAGCGTCAGGTCGACGCCGGAGACGATGTCGGGCCCCGAGTCGAGCGCGACCCGCAGCCCCTCGACGCGTAGCAGCGGACGTGCGGTCACGGTTCCTCCTCGGCGCGGGCGGCGGCACGGCCCAGGCCCTCCGCCAGGGTGTTGACGCCCAGGGCGAACAGGGCGATCAGGACGACGGGGCCGAGCACGGCCCAGGGCTGGACGCGCAGACCGCCGCGGTTCTCGTCGATCATCAGGCCCCAGTCGGCCGCGGGGGCGGCGACGCCGTACCCGAGGAAGCTCATCGCGGCGATCAGGCCCGCCGACCAGGTGAGCATCGCGCCGAGATGGACCAGCAGCGGCGTGGTGATGTTGGGCAGGATCTCCCTGAACAGGATCCGGCGGCGAGGGTAGCCCATCAGGCGGGCCGCCTCGACGTACTCCTGGCCCATCACGCCCAGGGTCAGGCTCCTGGCGAGCCGTACCGTGCCGGGCAGCAGCGTGATCGCCACCGTCGCCACGATCAGCCAGCGGGACCGGCCGAGCATCGCGACCGCGAGCAGCACGAGGATCAGGTGCGGGAACGCCAGCAGCACGTCGGCGCACCAGAGCACGGCCCGGTCGGCGAAGCGTCCCGTCCAGGCGGCCAGCATGCCGATCGAGCCGCCCGCGAGCAGGGCGAGGACCGCGGCGCAGACCGTCGTCAGCACGATGGAGCGTCCGCCGAGCAGCATGCGTGACAGCACGTCGGCACCCAGATAGTCGTAGCCGAGCGGCGCCCCGGGCGCGGGCGCGCCGTAGGCGAGGCCGACCAGCTCGTCGGCGGCGTACGGCGCGGCGAGCGGCCCGAGCACCGCGACCAGCACGACGAGGGCGGTGACCAGCGCTCCCGCCCTGACCTGCCGGTCCCGCAGGAAGCGGTGGGCCCCGGTGAGGCTTCCCCGTACCCGGTCTCCGCTCACGCGCTCCTGCCGGACCCGGCCGTCATCGGGGAGGTTCTCCTGGGCTGCGTGAGGTGTCCCGTCGTCGCGGGCCCTCACCGCTCCCCCGTCCTGAGCCTGGGGGTCAGGAGCACCGTGACGAGGTCGGCGACCAGGTTGACGACGACCACGCCGCCCGCGAGGAGCAGGGCGGCGGCCTGGATCACCGGGATGTCTCGGGCGCCGACGGCCGCGTTCAGCGCGCCGCCGAGACCCGGGTAGCTGAAGGCGACCTCGACCACCAGCGAGCCGCCGAGCAGCACGCTCGTGGTCAGGGCCGTCGCCTGTACCGCGGGCACGAGCCCGTTGGGGAGGGCGTGCCGCCAGATCACCCGGCGTTCCGGGACGCCCCGCAGGCGGGCGGCGGTCGCGTAGTCGGACTCGAGCGCGTCGATCACCGAGGAGCGCACCTGGCGGAGCAGGTAGGGCGTCTCGGCGACGACCAGGGTCAGCGCGGGCAGCACGAGGTACCAGGGCTGGGCGAACGGCGAGATCCCCGGTTCGAGCAGCGAGGCGGCGGGGAACACCGGCCAGACGGTCGTCGCCAGCAGGATGATCAGGGCGATGGCGACGACGAAGCCCGGCACGGCCTGCAAGGAGACCGCGGCGGAGGTGACGAGGCGGTCGGCGGGGCCGCCCCTGCGCAGCGCCGCGAACACGCCGAGAGCCAGCGCGAGGGCGAGGGCGACGGTCAGCGCGCACACCAGCAGCGCCAGGGAGTTGGCGAGCCGCCCGCCGAGCAGCGTGCCGACGTCAGTCCCGGAGTCGAGGGAGCGGCCGAGATCACCGGTGAGGACGCCGCGCAGCCAGGTGAGGTACTGCTGCCACAGCGGCCGGTCGAGCCCCAGTTCGAGGCGCAGGCGCGCCAGGCTCTCCGGCGTCGCGTCCCGGCCGAGGATCGCCATGGCCGGGTCGGAGGGCAGCGCCTGGGTCGCGGCGAACACGACGGCGCTGGTCGCCCAGATCGCCGTGACGCCGTACGCCATCCGGCGCAGCAGCCACCGCCCCCAGCCCGCGCGGGCGGTAGGGCCACCAGGGCCGGGCCCTGCGCCCGGCGCGGTTCGGCCCTCGAGGCCGGGTCCCGCGCCGGACGCCGTCTGCGGCCCGGACGCCTTCTCGGGGGAGGCGGCGGGCGTCGGTACGGTCATCGTCAGGCCGTTTCCTTGACCCAGAGCTTCTCGAAGCGCCAGGTCGCGAACTGGGTGTGCTCGGGGGCGACGCCGCCGACACCGGAGGACGCGGCGTCGAGGGCGTTGTTGAAGCCCCAGATGATCAGGCCGCCCTTGGCGTGCTGGATGCGCTGCATCTCGTGGACCAGCTCGGCGCGCTTGGCGACGTCCGGCTGGGTGAGGGCCTGCTCGAACAGCTCGGCGAAGCGGGGGTCGGAGAAGTGGGTCTTGTTGGCGGCCGAGACGGGCGCGTCCAGGTGCAGGGCGCTGGACAGGAAGGACTCCGTGAGCAGGCCGCCGGTGCTGATCGTCCAGTCGAGGCGCTGCGGGCCGTTGAAGGTCGCCGCGTCGACCTTCTTCACCGTGACGGTGATCCCGGCCTTCTTGGCCTGGGTGGCGAAGACCAGCGCCGCGGCGTCGCCGCCCTCCGCGGAGACCAGCTCGACCTCGAGGTTCTCCTGGCCCGCCTCCTTCAGCAGTGCCTTGGCCCGTTCGAGGTCGTGGGCGCGCTGCGGGATGCTCTTGTCGAAGGTCGGGTCCTGTGGCGAGTACAGGTCGTTGGCGACCCGCCCGTAGCCGGACAGCGCGCGGTCGACCAGCTCCTGGCGGTCGACCAGCAGCCGGAACGCCTCGCGCACCCGCTCGTCCTTGAAGGGCTCCTTGCTCAGGTTGAGGTCGAAGGACTGCCAGTTGTTGGTCTCGGACACGATCACGTTGATCTTCGGGTCGCCCTGGAGCAGCTTGACCTGGTCGGCGCCGATGCCGTTGGCGAGTGAGATCTGGCCCGACTGCAGCGCGGCGATCCGCGACGCCTCGTCCTGGAAGTCGATGATCTCCAGCTCGTCGGCGTACGGCTGGCCGTCCTTGAAGTAGTTCTCGAACCGGGTGAACAGCGACCGCTGGCCCGGGGTGAACTCTTTGAGCCTGTACGGTCCCGCGCCGACCGGCTTCGCGGGATCGTAGTCGGCCGGGACGATGGCGCCGAAGTTGGTGAAGGTGTCGGGGAACGGCACGAAGCCCTGGCCGTCCTTGAAGTGGAACCGCACGGTCCGCTCGTCGAGCTTGTCGATCTTCTCGCGGTCGAGCGCGAACAGCAGCGCCGCCCACGGGGAGCCGAGCGAGGGGTCGGTCAGGCGCCGGGCCGAGAAGATCACATCGTCGGCGGTGATGGTCTTACCGTTGTGGAACTCCAGCCCCTGCTTGAGCCGTACGGTCCAGGCGGTCGCGTCGGCGTTGGCCTCGGTCTCCTCAGCCAGGGCCGGGGACCAGTTCATCTCGGCGTTCCACTCCCACAGCTTGCTGTAGACCGCGAAGCCCCTGATGATCGAGCCCATCGTGAGCGGCTTGTGCGCGTCGAGCGTGCCTGCCCTGTTGCCGTCGATCACGCCGAGCCTGAGCCTGCCGCCGCGCCGCGGGGTGCCCTCGGGCACGGCACCCTTCTGGAGCGTTCCAGGCTGTGCGGCGCTTTGCTGGGGGGCGCATCCGACGAGGGCTGCCCCGCCGAGGAGTACGGCTCCGCCGAGGAAGCCCCGCCGGGTCATCTGGCTGGTCATGGGATGTCTCTCCTGAGGGGTCGCGCCGGTGCGGGGGTCACGCGCCGGAGGGGATGCGCTCGGCCGCGCGCAGCGAGGGGATCTCGAAGCCGTGGTCGAGGTCGAGCAGGGGGAAGAGCAGATCGGCGACCCGGTGGGCCTCGGCGATCAGCGGGAAGCCGGACAGGATGAAGGACTGGACGCCATGCTCCTGGTACTCCCTGATCCGGGCGGCGACGTTCTCCGCGCTGCCGACCAGGTAGGTCCCTGAGCTGGGCGAGACCACGTCGAAGCCGAACAGGCTTGGCCCGGTCCAGACGTTGGGGTAGATCTCCAGGTCCCGCACGTCGGGCAGCCGGCCGGAGCGCAGCGCCTCAAGACGACGGGTGACCTGCGGGTCTTGGCTCCGATACGTCTCGATCGGCTCCGGCAGGTTCCACTTGGCGAGTTCGAGCGCGGTCTCGACCGAGGTGCTGCGCAGCAGCGAGGCGGCGTACTCCCAGGCCTCCTCCTCGGTCTCGCGCACGATGACCTGCAGCCGCGTGCCGTATGTCAGGGTGCGGCCCAGCTTGGCCGCCTCGGCGCCGACGCGGCGGAACTTCTCACCGAGGCGCTGGGGGGTGTCGGCGAAGCTGAGGTAGACGTCGAGCAGGCCGACGGAGTGGGCGACCCCGGCGGGCGAGGTGCCCGCGCCCCACAGCGGCGTCGGGCGCTCGGCGGTGCCCCACGGCGACAGCGGGTGGGCGGGGCCGCCCCTGCCCGCGAGGCGGACGTAGCGTCCCTCGTACGGCTCCGGCTCGCCGAGGTAGACGCGCTGGAAGGCGTCCCAGTACTCGGCGCTGAAGTCGTAGCGCTCGTCGTGCTCGAGGTGCAGGCCGTACTGGGAGAGGGTGGCGTCGTTGCCGTTGACGACGTTGAACAGCAGCCGTCCGCCGGAGAAGCGGTCGATGGTGTGCGCGATCTGGGCGAGCTTGGCGGGCGAGGAGAGGCCGGGGTAGACGGCGGTGAGAAACCTCATCCGCCGGGTCGCGCCGATCATGGCCGCCGCGACGGTCAGCCCGTCGTCGCGTCCCGTGCCCAGCAGCGCGCCGTAGTAGCCGAGCCGGTCGATCGTCTCCGCGACGTGGCGGAGGTGGCCGAAGTCGGTGGCCCATCGGCCGCGCTCCTCCCACGGGTAGGGCCCGTCGGGAGCCGTGAGATACCACAGGATCTGGGCAGGCGGGACGGTCATCTCGGTTCCTTTCCGGGGATACGGCGCAAAACATACTATACAGATAGGAAATAGCTGTAATTACGGGCGGCTGACATTCCATACACGAGCACCGTCCGGCTCGCGAAGAACTCCACGCCCGCCCCTCGCCCGGCCCGTGAGCCAGGACCAGGGCATCGGCGGGAACCGGAGCCCGGCGAGGAGAGGTCCCGGTGCCCTCTCCGGCATGACGAATCCAGCACGACGAAGAACCGCCAGGCACGGCGGGCCTGGCGGTCGATTCGCCGTCACAGCGATGGGATCAGGACAGGTCTCCGCGGCGATCGGAGACCTCGGGCGCCGACCGCGTCCGGTGATTTCAGGCCCGGGGCCCCTCGACAATCGCGATGATCTCCTCGACCGCCCGCCTGGACTCGGGCAGGGGATACAGGGGCCAGACGTGCATCATGCCGGGGTATTCGAACCACTCCATGGACACGCCCTCCTGGCGCGCCTTGTCCCTGAGCCGGTGAGCGTCGGCGTTGAGGATCTCGCGGGTGCCGCTGAAGAGCGCGATGGGGGCCAGTTCGCGCAGCGAGCCGTACAGGGGGCTGACCACCGGATCGCGCGGGCCCAGGTCTCCCGCGTACAGGCGGCCGAACTCACGCACGCCCTGGATGCTGAGAATCGGGTCGGTCCGTTCCAGCGCCACCATGGCCGGATCGCTGACGGAGATGTCGGCGCACGGCGAGACCAGCACCAGGTGCGCCGGTTGCGGCAGACCGGCCCGCCTGGCCTGCATGACCAGGGACAGGGCCAGGTTACCCCCCGCGGAGTCGCCCATCACGGTCAGGCTCTCCGGGGAGAACCGCTCCACGAGGTGCCGGTACAGCGGCAGGAGCATGGCCCACACGTCGCGGGCGGTGTGCTCGGGGGCCAGCGGGTAGAGGGGGACGGTGATCGAGCAGCCCAGCCGCTCGGCCAGCGTGCCGATGAGGTCCCAGTGCAGCGAGGTGATCGACAAGGACCAGCCGCCGCCGTGCAGATACAGCAGGTGGCGGCCGGTGAGCCCGGCCTTCGGGCTCACCGTGTAGACGCGGTGACCGTCCACTCGCCGCTCCTCTACGGAGAGCCGGTCCTTGAAGTCGGGCAGGGCGGGGCCTTTCCTACGGTCGGCGGCGATGGTCTTGTGCACCTTCTCCGCGCTGCCGTACATGCGCCGCTTGACACCCATCAGCCTGACCATGACCGCGGTCAGCCGTGCTTGCGTGCTTGTCACGGGGAGCCCTCCTCGTGGGACGGTGACGACGATGAGATGGCCGGTGCGCGCCCGCTCACCGCCGCCGTCCGGCGATCATGACCACACCCGTCGTCGCCACCCGGATGATCAGGGGTGTGACGACGTCATGGTGTGACGACGTTCCGAGCATTCGCTCACTCCTTAATCGTTTGTGATGGCCGGCGCATCGCCGGACCCGAATTCGGGCAGCACGAAATCCACGCCTGACGGGTGTGCGAGGGCACTCGCGGGCCAGGGCTGTGCCCCGACCCGAGGGTGCGGCGATGCGCCGGCTTGGATTCGACGCCCTACCGGCCCACTCCTGGCCGTCCCGGGCGCGTTCTATGGATTTCCGATTCCCGCGAGGCGGGGTTTACAGGCCGTGCTCGATCAGGTCGAATGCCTCGTCGATCAGCTCCTCAAGGGACTTGCCGACGCTTTCCTGCCAGGAGGCCCGGACGGCCCACTCGATGATGGAGAACGCCGTGACAACCAGCACGCCGGGGTAGATCTCACTCGACCGGCCGGCCTCCGTCCGATCGGCCACGGCCCGCATGAGGGTCACGAAGATCTGTTCTTGGTCGGCGGGCCTGCGCACCCGGGTGAGCAGTTCGGGGTTGCGGCGCCACAGCGTGATCTGCTCACGGCTGGGCACGAAGGATTCGGCGATCTCCTTGGCCATGACCCGCATCGACCGGACCACCGGCTCGTCCACGGGACGCGCGGCCACCAGCGCCGCCAGTTCCTCCGCCGACCAGGAGGGGCCGACCGTCAGGGCCTCCTCCTTGGTGGAGAAGTAGTTGAAGAAGGTCCGAGTGGAGATGTCCGCCGCCTCGGCGATCCCCTCGACGGTCAGGCCGTCCAGCCCCTTGTTCAAGGCCAGGCTCACCGCCGCGTCTCCGATGAGCCGTCGCTTCCGCGCCCTGTTACGTCTGCGACGCTCCTCTACCGCATCCATGGTCTGCACCATATGCAAGAATTGCATTATGTGCAATTCGGTGGGCGGCGAAGCCTCATCCGAAACCGATCGCCCCGCCTCTCAGCCGTGGCCCCCGTCGTCCCCGCGGCCCCTCTCGAGTAGGGACCACACGACCTCGGGGGTCAGTGGGATCGCGGTGATCCGGGCGGCGATCTCGGGCAGGGCGGCGGCCACCGCGTTGCCGATCGCCGCGGGCGGCCCGATGACGCCCGCCTCGCCCGCCCCTTTCATGCCGCCGGGCGTGACCGGTGAGGGGGTCTCCATCAGGACGACCTCGATGGCGGGGACCTCTCTCGTGGTCGGCAGAAGATACTCCGCCAGGGGCTGCCCGTCCGGGGAGTAGACGACCTCCTCCGTCAGCGCCATGCCGATCCCCTGGGCCACCCCGCCCCTGATCTGGCCCTCCACGATCGCCGGGTTGACCAGCGTTCCCGAGTCGCCGACCACCCAGTACCCCTCGACCTCGACGGCCCCGGTCTCGGGGTCGACAGCCACCGCCGCCGCGTGCGCGCCGTAAGCGTAGGTATAGGCGGCCGGGTCGTGGGTTGCCCGTTCCTCCAGGCCCGGCGGCATCCCCTCTGGCAGGTCCCAGCCGCGCCAGGCGGAGGCGGCGATCTCCTCCAGGGTCCGCCGCGCGCCCGGATCGCCCTTCACCCGCACGGCCTGCCCATCGGCCTCGAGATCCTCGGGCGCCACCTCAAGCTGATGGGCGGCGATGGCGACGATCCTGTCTCGGAGCCTGGCGGCCGCCCGGATCAACGCCGCCCCGCCGACCGTGAGCGAGCGGCTCGCGATGGAGCCGACCGGTGAGTACGGCGTGGCGGCGGTGTCTCCCAGCAGCACCTGGACCCGCTCCAGCGGCACCCCGACCCGGTCGGCGGCCAGTTGGGCGAGCGTCGTCTCGATGCCCTGGCCGATTCCGGCGACCCCGGCGGAGACGACGACCGAGGCGTCGGGCTCCATGCGCACGACCGAGGTCTCGAAGCCGCCCGACTGGATGCCCGCCGCCTTCATCTCCGCCGACGGGCCCATCCCCGTGCTCTCCACGTGGCAGGAGAAGCCGACGCCCCGCCTGCGCCCGTCGTGGGAGGGGCTGACCCGGACGAGGTCACGCAGCGTGCGCAGGGCGGCGGGGTAGTCCCCCGAGTCGTAGGACTGCCAGGTGCGGGTTTCGCAGGGCAGTTCCTCGGGCCCGATCATGTTGCGCAGCCGCAGCTCGACCGGGTCGAGTCCCAGGCGCCGCGCCGCCTCGTCGACCAGCCGCTCACGGGTCCAGGTCGCCTCGGGCTGGCCGAACCCCCGGTAGGAGCCGGTCGGGGTGGTCGTCGTGACGGCGGCGCGCACCCGCGCCCCTGCCCGCTCGAAGCGGTACGGCCCCGGCAGCATGACCGCGGAGACCGCGATCGGGGAGATGCCGACGTTGGACGGGTGGGCGCCCAGGTCGCCGAGGATGTCGCAGTGCAGAGCCAGGAAGCGGCCCTCGGCGTCGAGCGCCAGCCGTCCCCGGTGCAGGGCGTCGCGCGCGGGCAGGGTCGCGCCGAGATGGTCGGCGCGCGGCTCGACCCACTTGACCGGCCTTCCTGAGCGGATCGCGGCCAGGCAGACCAGTGTCTCGTCGGGATACAGGTGCTCCTTGGCGCCGAATCCTCCCCCGACGTCGCATCCGATGACGCGTACCCGGTGCTGGGCGAGCCCCAGGGCCTGCGCCGCGTGGTCGCGCACGTGGTGAGGGGCCTGGGTGGACGCCCAGATCGTCAGCGACCCACCGTCCCAGGAGGCCGTGATCCCCCTCGGCTCCATGGGACTCGGGGCGGCCCTGCCGATCCTGAAGGTCATCTCCACGACGTGCGCCGCCCCGGCGATGACCTCCTCGCAGTCGGCGTCCCCGATCTCGAAGTCGGTGACCAGGTTGGTGCCCCACTCCGGGTACAGCAGCGGGGCGTCGCCGAGCAGCGCCCGCTCGGCCCCGACCACGGCGGGAAACTCCTCGAACCCGAAGTCGAGCAGCCCTGCAGCGTCCGCCGCGGCCTGCGCGGTCAGGGCGACGACGACGGCGACCGGCTGGCCCGCGTACCGGACCGTCTCCTCCAGCACCGGGTAGGAGTGCCCGGCCTGCCCCGGCGCCAGGGCCACGCAGGGCAGCCTGACCCCGGCCGCGTCGGCCGGGGTCAGGACGTCCAGCACCCCGGAGGCCGCGCGAGCCGCCCCGGTCTCGCACCGCGTCAGGCGCCCGTGCGCGACGGGGCTCCGCACGATCACCGCGTGAGCCATGCCGGGCAGGCTGATGTCCCCGGCGAACCTGCCCCGCCCCACCAGCAGGCGCGGGTCCTCCCTGCGCGGAGTCCTGGCCCCGACGTACGGCCGATCATCGCTCATGGGTCCGATTGTGAGCGCGATCATGACTCTCGCCAAGGAGCCAAAGTCGTGGGGCGCCCGCGGGGCCGGGCCCGGCCATCGCACGGACACTTTCCACGTGCCGGTCTCGTCGGTACTCTCCCGTCGTGCCGGTCGGCAATCGTATGATTGCCTGCCGTCACCCACGCGTTCGTGATCTGATGACTTTCCCGCTCTAGGCACCACCGTCGGCGAGCCGCGTCCTATCTCCCGGTCACGCGCGCCCGCCGAGGCTCAGCACGGCCGTTCCCGGCGTCGCCCGTCCGCGCGGCGAGGCCCTCACGAGTCTGGATGACGCACGCATGTCCTCGAACGTAAGTCGCCTGTACCAGGCGGTCCTCCGGGACAAGACCGCGCCGATCTCTCCTAGGCTGCGGCGTACCTTCGGAGAATGGCTCGTCGCCAAAGGGCTCCCCACTCCCGAGTCGGGCAGGGCGTCACAGGAGTTCGAGGCGGACGGCGTCCGGGTCCGTATGGAACGCGCGGGCGACTGCGGGCGCTACCTCGTCGAGGAGGAGGGGACCTACGGGCTGCTCCGCACCCGGGTCGCCTATGCGGAACAGGTCGGCGGGGTGGCGGGCTGGGTGGTCGTCACGGTCGAGGAGGACGGGGAGAGCCGCGCGGGGCACGCTCCGATCTTCGTCCAGGCCTACCTGCGTACCGCGCGGATCACCGATGGGGCGGTGCATCTCACCGACGCCGCCGACGAGATCAATGAGGATGATGTCCACCGGCTCGTCTCGGCGCTGTCGGAACGCAGGCGCCGCGTCCCGCTGGCCGTGGTCTCCATCGACCCGCAGGATTCGCGGGTGGCCAGGACGAGGGCCGACTATCTGGCCGGGGCGACCGCCGGGGCCGGAGTGGTCGTGCGGTTCGCCGATCTGCGCGCCCAGCGGCGCTTCAACGACGTGATGGGCTCCGAGCTCGGGGTGTTCGGCGGGGGGATCCGCACCTACGTGGCGCCGTTCGACCCGAGCATCGAGAACTACCCCTACCGGCATCGCCCGATGGGCGGCGCGATGGTCCGCAAGCAGGGCAGGCAGGCCCTCGACCTGGCGGCAGACGGCATCGTCGGAGAGACAGCCCGGCGTGCCCTGCCCGATGACGTACAGCGCGCCTACCGGGTCGTCTCCAGGATCCTGGTGGGCAAGGCCACTTCGGGTGACCTCGCGAAGGCGATGGCACCCGTGCCCGCCCCTGCCCCCGCGGGTTCGGGACGGGAAGGACTGCGCCGCTGGATGATGGCGATGTCCCCCCGCCCGGACCCGGTGACCGCGCCGGCGGAGCAGCCCGTCACGGCCCCCGCGGAGACCGTCCAGGCCGAAGAGGCGGTGGCCGTCACGGCCGCGCAGCCGGAACCCGCCGAAGATCGGCCCGCCCTGGACACGGGCGAACTCGCCCGCGTGGTCGCCGGCGTGGTGATCAAGGAGCTGCGGGGAGAGCTGGACGCGGCACTGGGGCTGGCGGCGTCGTCGGCGGGGGGCGGTTCGGGCAACGGGGAGATCCTGCGTCAGATGCGCACCCTCGGCGCGCACGTCGAGGGGTTGCGCGATCTCGTCGTCGTACGGCAGAGCGGCGACCAGCTGCTGGCCGAGGCGGAGGACGAGAGCGACAGGCTGGCCGGGGAGATGGACCGGCTCCACGCCGAGCACGAGATCCTCCAGCAGGAGTACGCCGAGGCCGTCGCGAGCGCCCGCAAGCTCCAGGAACGGGTCCGCTGGCTGGAGGCGAGGCTGGCCAGGGCGGGCCAGCCCGCCTTCGGGCTGACGTCGAAGGAGCCCGTCTTCGAGCCGACGAGCCTCATGGACGCCCTGAACATGGCCAGGGAGACGCTCACCCGCGTGGAGATCGGTGACACGGACGCCGAGGCCGCCAGGCTCGACCTCACCTACCCCACGCTCGCCAGGGCATGGGCCTCGAAGACCTGGGACGCCCTGCGAGCCCTGGACGCGTTCGCGCGGGCCAGGTCCTCCGGCGAGTTCGCGGGTGGATTCTTCGAATGGTGCAGGAGCTCCGCCAGGCTCACGATCCCCGCGGGCATGGTCGCCATGAGCGAGTCCAGGACCGTCAACACCAACGGCAAGTACAGCATGAGACGGACCTTCGCCGTCCCCGAGGAGGTGCACCCCTCGGGAAAGGTGATGATGGAGGCGCACATCAAGATCCGCAAAGGCGGCTGTCCTGCCCCCAGGATCCACTTCCACGACGACTCGGGCGGCCACACCGGCAAGATCTGGATCGGCCACGTTGGCGACCACCTCCCCAACACCCACACCAACTGACCCCCTCCGAGATCCCCTTCCCGTCTCCCGGGACACGCCCCGCACGCCTCCCCGTCTTCGGGGCACATCCGGGCACTTTCCCCTGTCGGGACGCCCCGGCACCGCGAACGGCGGCCCATGACACCCGCAAGCGCCCGATCTTGACACCACCCCCCTTGACGTAACAGAGTTGGTTACAACGAAGGGGGCGAAATGAGCTCCAACAGCCGGCTGACGGTGGCCGTCCATGTGCTCACCTGGATGGCGCTGGTCGAGCCCGGGCGCGACGGCGGCGCCATAACCTCGGACGAGCTGGCGAACAGCGTCAACACCAACCCCGTGGTCGTCCGCAGGATTCTGGGACAGCTTCGCGAAGCGGGACTGGTTGCGGCACAGCGAGGCCAAGGGGCCGGGTGGCGGCTGGCCCGCGCACCGGGGGCGATCGACCTGGCGGCCGTGCGCGCCGCCGTGGAGAGCGACCCGCTGTTCTCCCTCCACGCGGCCACCCCCAACCAGGCGTGCCCCGTGGGGCGCGGCATCCAGCCGGTGCTGCGGCAGACGTACAGCAGGGCCGAGAGTGCCGTGCGCGACGAGCTCGCAGGCATCTCCATCGCCGACGTGCTGAGAGAGACCATGGGCTGACTCCCGCCGCCCGGGAGGACGGGCACACCGCGCCGTCGCCGGTTCCAGTGCGGAACCGGCCTTCCTTTCCCTTCCAATGTAACAAATCTGGTTACAACTGGAGTTCTCATGTACAGATCACTGGCGGCGCTGGCCGTCGGGGTGTTCGCCATCGGCACCGACACCTTCGTGATCGCGGGCATCCTGCCCGCGATCACCACGTCCCTCGGGGTGAGCACCACCACCGCGGGACAGCTCATCACCGCCTACGCGCTGTCCTACGCGGTCCTGTCCCCGATCATGGCCGCGGTCACGGCGAGATGGCCGCGTAAGAGACTGCTGCTGGCGGGGCTGGCCGTCTTCGTCGTGGGAAACCTCGTCACCGTGTTCGCGCAGGCCTTCGGCCTGGTCCTGGCGAGCCGGGTGATCGCCGGGCTAGGCAGCGCGATGGTCACCCCCGCCTCCACCGCCACCGCCGCCGCCCTCGCGCCTCCCGAGAGGCGAGGCTGGGCCATCGCCGTGGTGATGACCGGACTCAGTGCCTCAACCGCGCTCGGCGCCCCGATCGGCACCGCCCTCGGCGGCATCACCGGGGACTGGCGAGCCACGATGTATTTCGTGGTCGTACTCGGCGTGCTGGCCATGCTCGGCGTCGCCGTACTGATGCCGAAGGTCGCGCCCCCACCCGCGGTGAGCCTACGTGAGCGCCTGGCGCCGATCGCCGACCTACGCGTCGGGCTCACGCTGGGCACGACGCTGCTCGTCTACACCGGTCTCTACACCGTCTACTCCTACATCAGCCTCAGCTTCGACCGGGTGACCGGCGGCGACGGCACCGTCCTGGCCGTGCTCCTGCTGGTGTGGGGCCTGGCCGGCACCGCCGGCACCCTCGGCGCGGGCGTGCTGACGGACCGCCTGGGCAACCGGCGCGTCATCAACACCGTGGTCATCGTGGCCGCGCTCGACTTCGCCCTCCTCCCCTGGACCAGCCGGTACCCGGCCACCGCGGTCATCGCGCTCATCGTGTGGGGATTGTGCGGCTGGGGCGCGCTGCCCGCGCAAACCCACAGGCTCATCTCCACCCTGCCCGCCGCCGCCCCGCTCCTGACGGGCCTGGCCTCCGCGACCGTGTACGTGGGTGTCTCGCTCGCGGCGGCGGTGGGCGCGGCGGGCATGGCCTTGGCCGGGCCGTACCGGCTGGGCCTGTTCGGCGCCGTGCTCATCGCCCTCGCCCTGGGCTGCGCCGAACTGGCTCACCGCGCAATCCGCGCCCGCTCCGCCACAGCCGACACCGTGCTGACCGGCGCGCGATCTCGATGAACACAACCCCTGGGTGAAACACCCCGGACGAGACGAACTCCAGGTCAGAGGGCAGATGCGGCTGGATCGGGGTAGGACAACCGAGTGATCACGTTGTCGCCCGGTCAGGGGGTGCCGCAGCTCGCCGAGCTTGCTCTGGCGCTGGTGCTGTCGGCCGTGATCGGCCTGGAGCGCGAGGCGCGTAACAAGAGTGCCGGGCTGCGCACCCACACCCTCGTAGGCCTGGGGGCGGCGTTGTTCATGCTGGTCAGCAAGTACGGCTTCAGCGACGTTCCCGGCCCCCACGTCTCCCTCGACCCCTCTCGGGTGGCCGCGCAGATCGTCTCGGGCATCGGGTTCATCGGGGGCGGCCTGATCTTCGTCCGCCGCGACGCCGTACGGGGACTGACCACCGCCGCGGTCGTGTGGGTCACGGCGGCGGTCGGAATGGCCTGCGGAGGAGGGCTGCCGGTGCTCGCCGTGACCGTGACCGCCCTGCACTTCTTCACCGTCTTCGTGCTCAACACCCTCGGGCGCAGGCTGCCGCTCTCCCGGCGCACGCCGAGCCAGGTGCGGGTCGTCTACTGGGACGCCACCGGCGCGCTGCGCCGGGTCCTGGTCGAGTGCACCGAGCGGAACTTCGTGGTCGCCGAGGTCTCGGTCGAGCGCGGAATGCCCGAGGAGACCGAGCCGGGCCGCGACCGCGGCGACCGTCGTGACCGCCACGACCTCGAAGCGCGACGCAGGCGGCACACCGTGGCGGTGACGCTCGTCGTGGAGGGCAAGGGGTCGATTCCCGAGCTCACCGCCGCGCTCGGCGAGATGCCCGACATCCTCAGCGTCACCTCCCACGAAGGCGCCCTGGGAACCGACTGAACGGCGGACGAGGCGGCGGGGACGCGGCCACCGCACCGAGGACACGCTCGCCGGCGCCCCCGGCCCCGCGCCTAGGGCAGCCGTCCGGCCTCGTCGACGACTCCCGCCACGACTTCGGCGCTCGCGTAGAAGTTTCCCTTCGAGAACATCACCTCACCGCGGAAGGTCTCGTCTCGCAGGTAGTCCACGCGTCTGCCGAGGTAGTGGTAGGTCGTGGGGTCGAGGACGAGGTACGATCGCGCGATCACCTGCCCTTTCCCGTCGTACTCCGTGCCCACGCCGGGAGCGCCGGGAGCGCCCGGCTCATAGGCGACGCCGATGCCCGGCCTGCCCAGCGCGTCGCGCACGCCGGTCTCCGTCCGCACTCCGGGGATCTTGGCGAGCGCACGGAAGATCGCCGCTTCAAGTCTGGGCGGCACGGGAACCTCCTGGTCGAGATAGACCGACAGCACACGGAACGCCCTCGCGTCCGGGTGCTCCCTCTCCCCCGGGTCGCCCTCCGGCTTCGTCGCCCAGTGCCCGTCACCCTTGACGTGGGCGAGCAACCTGTCCGGATCGGTGGGCAGAGCGGCCAGCTTGGCCGCGTACTGCCGCGGAGTCAGGTCGTCGTCGTCCGGGTCGGGCTTGATGACGTTTGTCCCCATCGGGCCCTTCGCCCAGGCGCCGCGTCGCGTAACGGTGGAGGGCGGGGGCGTGCCGGTCGAACAGCACCGAGAAGGAGGCGGGGTCGCGCCGGGCACGCCTGATCACCTCCGCGTCGTCCGGATCCATCTCCGTGATCAAACTCGGTCTCCGTTTCCTCGGTCTTGTCACCCCCTTTCACCCGATGCCAGAGATCGAGTTCTCGTGTGAGGAACACGACACGCCCTTCCGGTCCGCTCGAGGCGTTCCTCAGGATCGCGCCGCCGGCGGTGTTCCGGCCGGTGCGGCGGTCGGCCCGGACGTTCAGCTCGTACAGCGGGCCCTTCCGATCGGACGTCCCGCTGGACGGATCATCGCCGCCGTCGCGTCCCCGCACCGAAACGTCCAGCCCGGGTTGCGTACGGCCCGCGGAACGGCACGATACGAAGGCGTGAACGACAATAATCTTCTCAACGACCGCAAATTCATCATGGTCAGCTCGACGGCGAGCGCGGTGGACCCGGCCGGGCCGACCGAGTTCGCCTACCGTGAGTCCGACGGGATCATCTGGGGCGACTACACCGGCGACACCGTGGTCCACGGACGCTTCGTCGGCACCCGGAACGCCGACCGGATCGAGCTGACCTACGTGCACCTGCTCAAGAACGGGGAGCGCGCGGGCGGACAGAGCAGCAGCCGCATCGAATCCCTTCCCGACGGACGGCTGCGCCTGGTCGAGGAGTTCCAGTTCGCCGGGGACGACACGCTGCACGTGAGCGTCTGCGCCGAGGTCGCCTGAGGCTCCCGGCACGTCTGGACACCGGATCCCCGCGCCCGGCGGGGTGGCGGAGGCCGCGAGGGGCGGCCGGTGGGGTCAGATGTCTCGCTGGAGCTGGGCGCGGCCTTCGGCCGCTCCGACGAAGCGCATCTTGCCCAGGGGAACCTCGCCTCCCGCCGGGTCGGGGGCCGGGCGGCGGGGGGACCAGGCCGGGTTTCGGTCGCTCGGCAGGACATACGGTCGCTTGAGAACCTCGTCCAGGATGAAGACGGTCTCGGTGGCCTTGACCGCGGGAATGTTGGCCAGCCGTTCGGTCACCATCGTGTGCACGGCGGCCACGTCGGCCATCCGGACCTGGATCATGGCGTCGTGCTGGCCCGTGGTGATCGCGCAGTACTCCACCTCGGGCATCTGGGCGAGCTGTGCCCGGAACTGGCGCCACATCTGCTGCCTGACCGTGACGAAGATCAGCGCGGTGATGCCGAGACCCGCGCGGACGTGGTCGATCTCCGCGGTGAAGCGCTTGATCGCGCCGTCGGCCCGCAACGCCTCGAAGCGAGTGTAGGCGTTCGCCCTGGAGATGCCGACGCGCTCGGCGAGGGCCGCCACGGAGATCCTGCCGTTCTCCCGCAGGACCTCCAGGATTTTCAGGTGGGTCGCGTCGAGTTCAAGGCCGATACCGATCCGTCCAGGCTGACTGCCTTCTGGAGCCGAGTTCCTTGACATTTCGGTCATGATCATACCCCTCAGGTCAGATTTGTCTCAGCTTAGCGTCATGAGCTGGACTTTCTGCCTGTTCATCCTGGACGATCGTCCACCAAACGTCCACACGGCCCATTTTCGGAGGACACAAAAATGGCGATCCGTTCCCGGCGCCCCAGGGCGAAGGCAGCAATGCTGCCGGTGATGCTCACCGGCGCCCTCGCCCTCGCAGCCTGCTCCAGCGGCGGCTCGTCCACCCCGGCGTCCCAGGGCGGCGGCACCGCCGCCAAGACGCTCGTGATCGACACGTCCTTCAACCTCAAGACGGCCGACCCGGGACGGACCTACGAGCCGACCGGCCTGATCGTCGGCAAGGCCGCCTACGACACGCTGCTCACGTTCGACGGCTCGGACGTCACCAAGCCGGTGCCCTCCCTCGCCGACTCCTTCGAGCTGTCGGCGGACGGCAAGACGCTGACCCTCAAGCTTCACCAGGGCGCCACGTTCGCTGACGGCTCCCCCGTCACCGCCGACGACGTCGTGTTCTCGCTCAACCGCGTGCGCGACATGAAGGGCACCCCGTCCTTCCTGCTCGACGGGGTGAAGGTCGACAAGACCGACGACACGACGGTCACCCTGACGTCGAAGAACGCCAACCCGGCGCTGCCGTACATCCTGCCCAACCCCGCGCTGGGCATCCTCAACTCCAAGGCCGCCAAGGAACACGGCGCGACCACGGACTCCGGCGACAAGGCCGAGCAGTACCTCAACTCCACCTCCCTCGGCTCGGGGCCGTACACCATCGAGTCGGTGAACATCAGCAGCCAGGTCGTGCTCAAGGCCAACGCCAAGTACTGGGGCCCGAAGAAGCCGGTCTACGACAAGGTCGTGCTCCGCAACGTCGAGTCCGCGACGCAGAAGCTCAACGTCTCGCGCGGCGACAGCCAGGTCGCGCTCGACCTGTCCGGCGACCAGGTCTCCGGCCTCCCGGGGAACCTGCAGGTCAAGAAGACGCCGTCGGCCAACGTGGTCTTCCTGTTCGCCAACCGGGACTCCTCGGTCAGCAAGATCAGCTCCAACCCCAAGTTCGCCGAGGCCGTCCGCAAGGGCATCGACTACACGGGCCTGCTGGAGCTGGCGGGCGAGGGCTCGGTGCAGTCACCGGGCGTCATCCCCTCGATGTTCCTGGGCGCGCTCCCCGCCGACCAGGCCGCCAAGCGCGACGTCGAGGGCGCGAAGGCCGCCCTCAAGGAGAGCGGCGTGGCCGACCCGAAGGTCAAGCTGGAGTACCCCAGCGAGCTGACCCTCAACGGCCTTTCCCTGCAGACGATCGCCGAGCGGATCCAGGCCAACCTCAAGGAGGTCGGCATCACCGTGGATCTGGCCCCCTCGCCGGTCACCACCGCGCTGGACAACTACCGCAACGGCAAGGAGGAGCTGGGCCTGTGGTGGTGGGGCCCGGACTACCCCGACCCCAGCGACTACCTGGTGTTCCTGCCGGGCAAGACCGTGGGCCTGCGGGCCGGTTGGAAGGCGGGCGCGGACAAGGACCTGGAGGCGGCCGGTGACAAGGCCGCCGCCGCGCTCGGCGACGACGCCCGCAAGCAGGCCTACGTCGACGTCCAGACGAAGCTGAACGCCTCAAGCCCGTTCATCCCGCTCATCCAGCCGAGCCAGAACATCGTGACGACCGCCTCCGTCACCGGCCTGGAGTTCCACCCGGTCTGGACCATCGATGTCGCCGACCTCGGTGCCAAGTAAGGACCCGGAGGCCGACGGGCCGCGGGCCGTCCCGGCCCCTGAGGGCACCGGCCGGACGAAGGGTGGATCGCCGCGGTTCGGTGCCGTTCGGCGGGCGATGGCGTATCTCTGTGCCTTCGTTCTCGTCGTTGGCGCGATCTACTTCG